>NZ_DOTK01000035.1:0-75091 GCF_003521185.1 Brevibacillus sp. | reverse complement strand
GCCCATGCTGGGCGCACCAAAAGCAGGACGGGAGCCATCTGCCCCCGTCCTTTTCTGTCGTTACTCCCTGCCTCCGCTTGCCAAGTACGCATAATTGACCCATACCATTTCCTCAATCCCTAAAATCTCTTTGAAAAGATCGACTGAGTCGTACAATAGTGAAGCCCCGGTCTCATCGTCTACGTCTGTCAGCAGTTGCAAGTCGAACAGCGAGCGCAGCTGCTGCACCTGTTTGGGGCCCGCGATCCGGTTGAAGGATTGCGGTTTGATGCGGGTAATTCCCTTCCCTACCTCTCGCCGATACAACTCCGAACGCACAACCCGGTCCAGTATGTCTTCATACTTTTGCCGAACGTCCTCGCTGTCTGTAATTCTTTCCTGCAGGTCAATCTCCGGATAAAGTCTGCCGAACTCCGCCTCTGCCATCTCCACATCCAGTGAATAGCTGATCGTCGCCGAAGAGACCTCGAAGCCAGCATCGAACAGACGAAACCCCCAGCCATTGTCTTCTGCATCATGAAACCAAAGCAGCGGCACGAATTGCTTCGACAGTGTAAGCAAAAAATCAAGCGTCGAGGAGGTTTCAATCCATTCATCCTGCAGGAAAAATGCGTTCCAGTCGCCATTGATGTTTCTGTGGAAGTACGGTTGCGAAGACTTGGACAAGGCAATCAGCACTTTCGGTTCGTATTTGCGTGGATAAAGAATGCCGGTCGTGAACTCACCCATCCGTTTTCCACCGCTTTCTGGAAAGCTTTCCCCTGGTCCTTTTCTTAGTCTATTCAGGTACCGCTCGTTTTTTGCTGTGATCTTTATCAAACGTGCTCGTATGAATCACGGTATGCACGGCTCCTTCTGGCAAAAGCTCCGAACGGTACAGATAGACATGCCGTACTTTCCAGCGCGGCGAATCGGGAGCCAAAAACCGCTCGTTCCAGTCCATGAGCGGCAGTCCTTCGCTTCCTGCCTGCGGCCCGCGGGCAAGCGTGATGTGCGGCCGATAGCGCTTGCGGTCATACGCCACGCCCTCATGCAGCTCAAAACGTCTGGCGAGCAAGAGATGCAACTGCTTCAGCGGATTCGTTTGCCCGCGCAGTCCGAGCCACAAGACGCGAGGATGCTGGGCGTGCGGGAATGCGCCAAAGCCGCCGATGCGCAAGGTGAACGGCTCGATAATCGCGCTGACGATGTCCATGTCCTCGCAAACAGCCGGGACAAGCCGCTCGTCCACCTCTCCGAGAAAATGCAGAGTCAGGTGCAGATTGTGCAGCGGCTGCCATCTGTCTGCCATCACTTCCGGCTTGAGCCGTTCTTGGACAGCGGAAATATATTGAACCGCTTCTTCTGGAATATCCAATGCCACGAACAAACGCATAGACGTCTTTTCGTCCTCCTTTTGACTGCCTTCTTGCCTCAACGAAAAATAGCCCTCCTGTGACGGAGAGCCATTTTACCATCTACGCCGCTTTAGGCAGCCATCATCTTTCCGGTTACGATGCCCAAAACGCTGCGCACATATTCGCCCAGTCGTCCAGAGCCAGGTTGATAGGTGAAGCGAAGTGTCAGCTCGACGTGCCCGACATGCCCCGCCGGAGGTATGTTCCAGAACAGGTCAGCTTCGCCGTACAAAATTTCCTCAATCCGCAGTTTCTTGCCCTCGATGTCCAGTTCCGGATCATGAGACAGCGAGAATTTCATCATGATGGAAAATGAATCTTTTTTTACTCCGCCCCGCAAGTTTAGTTTGCCGTGGATCGCGACGAGTCCCGCTTCCCCCCACAAGTTGTACTCCAGCAAAGCCTGGCATTGAGGCTGCACCTGCAATTCAAGCGCAGGCAGACCTCCCTCAATCGTTAGTGCATGACGCTTTGCCAATTGTTCGATCTCCCCTTGAAAACGGTGAGCGCAATCGGAAACAGCCTGGAACAAATCGGGCTCTACAGCGTACATCGTCGTCACCTCTCCCCAACGGATTATCTGCTTTATTACTTCGTACTTCCCCTTGTCGTATCCTTTGTTGAAAAATGACTTATTTACCCTTATTTCATCGAAGGGCAAAAGATTCCTATGAAAATGCTATTTCACAATGTTGCAACATTTACTGATACGGGACAGGCATGCCCGGAAACGCTTTCACGAACAGGGTTTGCAGATGCGCCTGTACATTTTCGTCCAGCTCCAAATGATAGAGTACGCCATTTTCATAGCGCAAAAGCGGATACGCGCCCAGACCGAGCGCAGAAACTTCTTTTGTCTCCACATATTCCGGCAGCGTCAACAGGAAGCGGGAAAACGGATTGGCGTCCTCCTCTGCCATGTGGATGACCTCAAACAAGTGCCCAAGCCCTGGGGTGACAATCAGATCGAGCAGTTCGCCGCGCTCCGCCACCCATACGGTAAACGCGGACTCCCGCACCTCGCTGCGCGCGTGTCTGCGCATCACCCAGACAGCCTGGCGAACGGTGCTCATCAGCAGATGCTGGGCGCCTTCTTCGCCATGTACGGCCTGCATCCGTCTGTAGTCGAGGACAAAAGCCAGCCCTTCTTCCGTGAAAACCGTGTCGGGAAAAGACAGTGCCGCGATGCTTCGCATTTCTTCCTCGCGCACCTGCGCTTCCTGCGGGATCGTCTCGACTTTCCCATCAAAAAGGGAACGAATCATTTCCCGGGTGCGCTCGACTTCTCCTGCGGAAAAAAAGATGGACTCGGAGTAAATATGCGTCAGCTCGCCTTCCCCGTAAGCCAAATAGTGCAGGAGCGTACAAGGCTGTTCCAGCATTCGCAACGCCATTCCCCGCTGCTCCGCCAATTGGATGTCAAAAGTGAGCGGAAAGCCGAGCGGCTGGAGCGGATCAGACAGCGTCCAGATCACGCCCAAAAGCTTGCCTTGATACGTCTTGAACTCAACAGAGACAGCATCCCGCGTCTGCTCGACAAAAGCGTCCACCGATTCAAACACCAGGTACAGCTCGACCTCTCCTGTTCCGTTCATGCGGGCAAAATAAGGCAGCCCCGCTTCGCTGGCGAGCTGGTACAAGTCGAAAAAATCGTGCTTATCGAGAACCTCGCCCTGCGTCTCCTTGACGGGAGAGCGCAGAGCCGGGTCCGGGGCAAGCACGGGATTGAACTCCTCATTCATCTGGCTGCTCCCCCTGCTTTTCCCATGGCTGCATCAGCGGCCAGCCGTCCATCTGCTTGAGCAGCGAACGATCCGTGGCATCGATATGGACAGGCGTGACGGCGATGTAATCATGCTTCACCAGGTCGTAGTCATACGGCTCTGCAATCGGCATCACCTGCGGGTACTCCCGCATCAAAAAATATCCTTCTGCTGCTTCGCTGTACTTGTCCTCATAATGATGCAGCGAAAGCGTCGCCGGAACAATCCCTTTGACTTGCGCAAGCGGGACGTGCGGAATGTTGATATTCCAGAAAACTTCTGGCGCCAATTCGCCTTTTCCGGCTCGCTCCGCAAAATCTTTCACGAGCGGCGCGATCATCTGTACGACGTCGCCGTAATTTTCCTGGTCGTACCAGTTGTCATAGGACAGGGCAACGCCGGGAACTCCCAAAATAACCGCTTCTCTGGCCCCGCTGCATGTGCCGGAGTAATATATGTCGCGCCCCAAATTCGTCCCTACGTTGATTCCCGAGAACACGATATCGGGCTTTTCTTCTGCCGCAAACAGCAAATGATAGGCGGCTTTCACGCAGTCGGCGGGATTGCCGTTCACCGCCCACGCTTTGACGGGAAGACCGTAAAAGTCGCGTTTTTCCGTTGCCAGTGGCGTGCGATAGGTCACCCCGTGGCCAACGCCGCTTTTTTCCTCATCGGGAGCCACCACAAAGATTTCTGCCTGGTCCAGTACGAGCAGCGCTTCCACCAGCCGCTTGATGCCCAATGCCTCGATGCCGTCATCATTCGTAACTAAAATTCGCAACATAAGATCTCCTCCTTCATCGTGGCGCCTAGTCGCATTTGCTTCACACTTCCTTTTATTGTACTTTAGAAAGCTTTGCCAAGCCAAGCTTCCCGCCCGCAACTTGCGACACATCTGGACAATAAAAAAGACCCCAATGCGATTGGGGTCGTAATTAGTCGCCGACGATCTCTTTCCAGCGATCGCGCCAGGCGATCCCTTCGCGAATCCATTCTTCCACTTGCGCCTGCTTCTCCTGGGAAATGCCGATCAGGCAAGCGATGCGCGCGATTTCCTTCGTCTCCAGCGGCGACAGCTTCCGGTCAATCAGCGCCATATGGTACAGCTTGCGCATCATGACGAGCTTCTCGCTCTGGCTCAGGTCGACCATGTCTTCTACGATCACCTCGGGACGTTTCGGGTAATCGATGTCATCCATGAGGATTTGCCGCTCTTTTAGCGTAAAATGTTCCGAATTGACAATGTCATGAATGCGGTCAACTTCCCGGGAACCTATATAACCGTCGGCATGCCCGACGCAAATCATCAAGCGCAAGGATGCAAACAAAATATGTTTGTCTTTTTCCGTTTTGGTATACAACGTGTCGTTCCTCCTCCGAACAAGTAATAAACAAACGATGATATATACATCTAATAATACGATAAAAAAGGAAAGCGGTTTCATATGAATGTGTGACAAATTTTTGCTTCTCTTTGGCTGGGAGGCGCGATTTCGCCACATTTTCGGGCGAAGTCGGCCATTCCCTATATGAACAAAGGCAGAGAATGCGATTATCGCCCAAAGACCGTCCGAAAATCGATCCAGCCGTACGCGTCCAGGCTGATTCCCGACAGACGAGGGTGTGCTTTCATCTCGACGCGATTGGCGTACAGGGGCACAAAAATATGATCAGCCATCAGCTTTTCCATCATCGTGCGCACAATCGTCTGACGCTCCTCTGTCAGCGTAGTTTGCCCCAAGCTGCGAATCAGCCGTTCCAGCTCCGCTTTGCCGTGTGCAGTCAGATGGTGCGTGATGCTCAAGGCTTCTGCCAGCAAAAACTCGACGAGCGACAGCTCCGTTCGCTCGTCCACATTGGCGCTGTCGACGACGAGATCAGCGTGTTGCAGCAAGGCAGGTAAAGCCAGTTCTTCCGGAGTGGCGTACTGAATCTCGATCGGAATGCCGTACGCTTTGGCCTTGTCCCGAATCCATTCGGCATCCTCGATGTGATCCGCGTCTGGATAAGTGTACAGGCTGAGCGTCTCTTTGCCGTAGCCTCTGGCATCTACCAGGCAGGCGATTTCCGCTGGATCGTCTGGAGTGGAGCCTGCCGTCTGCCGATATCCTCCCCATACCTCCGCCTGCTCCCTGCCGCCCTGCAACTCCTCCCTGAGCGCAGGGCCAGCCAAAAGCTCCGCAAGCAAGCTGCGAAAGGAAGCGTCCGCCAAAGGGCCTTTTTTGGCTGCATTCAAACTGACGTACTGAAAGCATTTCTCCTGCCGGGCGACTTCGTTCCACGCAAGCTCTGCCTCCGCTTCCTGGAGCGAACTCGCTTTCGCCACAGTCAGCACGCTCTCATCTGCCCAGTCCGCTTGCCCCATGCCAGGGACGCACCAGATTTCAATTTTGTCCAAAAACGGCCGCCCGGCAAAATACGGCGCGAACGCCTCAAGGACAAGCATGGAATCGTCGTGGCGCACAACGCGAAACGGCCCTGTCCCTACCGGCAACCGCGAGAACTGCTCTCCCATCTGCTCGGTGTAGTCACGCGGGACAATCGACAGTTGTTCTTTGCTCAACGCTTGCAAGAACAGCTCATCCCGCTCTTTCAACTCAATCGTCACGACATAGTCATCACAGACGTTTACCGACTCGATAGAACGAGCCAGCCAGCGATGCTTGAACGATTGCTCCATCAGGCGCAGCAAGGAAAAACGGACGTCGTCAGCAGTCAGCAGGCGGCCATGGTGAAACAGCACGCCTTTTCGCAAGTAAAACGTCCAGCGCTTTCCGCTCTCGTCCGTCTCCCAATGAAAGGCCAACTGCGGCTCTATTCGCTTCGTGAGCGGATCAAACCGGACAAGCGTATCGAACAGATGCTTGACCAAATGCGTTTGCGAACGCAGCAAAACATGAATCGGGTCCAGTGCTTCAAACGGGCGATCGAGCAGCAAGCGCAATGTATCGACTCGGCTATTACTACCCTTTTCCCGCGTCACCCGCGCTCCAAACTGACTTTTCATCCAGAGTGAAAAATTTTGCGAAAAAGTCGGCCACGCCTCCCCGTATTGCTGCATCAGTTCCTGGGACGCGCGAATTTCCCCTGTTTGGGCAAGCTCCTTGGCTACAGACAGCAGCAAATCTGCCGGTTCCAAAAGGAGGGTCAGAACGGAATGATTCCCCCTGCCTCGTCCCGGCTGCCAGCCGAGCCAGCCGCGGGCTTGCATTTTTTTCAATGTCAATGTGGCATTGCGCAGCGTACAGCACAAAATCGCCGCGACTTCTGCCAGCGTGATCTCCAGCGGACGACCGACCGAAACGGTTGGCCTCAGCGCACATAAACGAAGATATTGTTCAACCAGTTGCATCTCATTTCACCGCCAATAAAAAACATGAAAAAATGATTCCCCTAATCGTACGCTTTTTCTGTGTCGTCCGCCAGCTTACAATTCGAAGAACCAACCACCAAGCCGGAACCTCCGGAGAAAGGACACACGTCTATGCATCTGCTCCCCGCTTCCTTCCGCAACTTTATCGCGGAATACCCTGCCTTGCTGTGGGTTCGTCTGTTCGGGGAAACGCTCACTTCCCTGTCCAGCACGATGATCGCGCCTTTTCTCGTCCTGTACTTGAGCGAAAACATCAGCGGCTCCGTCACACTCACCATGCTGGTGATCGGCTTGCAGCCGTTTTCCGAGATTTTGCTGACCTTGTTCGCGGGCGGATTGACTGACCGGATTCGGCGCAAAACGATGCTGCTCGTTGCCTTGCTGATTCAAGGCTTCGCCATGCTCGGGATGGCTTTTGCCGATTCTATCGCCGCTTTTGCCGTCCTGTACGTGCTCAACGGCGCTGGCCGCTCCCTGTTCATCCCGGCAAGCCGCGCCCATCTGGCCGATACGATCCCGCCTGGGCAAATGGCAAGTGCTTTTGCTCTGTTGAATACGTCCTCAAGCATTGGGGCGGCAATCGGGCCACTCCTTGGCGTGATTCTCTACAAGTACAATCCGGCGATGGCTTTTCTGTTTACCGCGATCTCGCTTTTCGTTTACGCGGCGGCGGTCTTGTGGAAAATCCCGCAAACGCCGTTGCCGGAATGGGCGGAAGCAGCTCACGAGAAAGCGCCACGCTTCAGTAGAGGAGCATGGAAGGCATACCGCCCGGCATTGGCGATCATGACGCTTTCACTGCCGATCAGTCTGTTCTATGCGCAAACCGAAACAAATTTGCAGCTGCACATGAAAAATACGCTGCCCGACTATTTGCAAGCTCTCGCCTTGCTCATCGCTGTGAAGGGGATTTTGCTCATCATGTTTGAATTTCTGCTCGTCAAGTGGACACAGCACATGCCCGCTCGCTGGCTCATCACCGCATCATACGGCTGCTTCTTCCTCGTCGCTCTCGGTTATGCCTACATCGATTCCTTGCCGCTTCTGCTCGCCATGCAAGTGCTGCTCGTCATCGGCGAAAGCGTCGGCTTGACCCAACTGCTCGCTTTTGTCACGCGGATTGCGCCATCCTCGATGCGCGGCCGATATTTTGCCATCACCGGGACACACTGGGATATTTCCCGCATGTGCGGCCCGTATTTGGGCAGTCTGGTCTTGCTGCACTACGGCGGCACGCTGCTGTTCACGATCGTCGCTGGCATCCTGGTCATTGGAGCGTTCGCCATGCACCGCTATTTGACCGCCAAAGAAAAAACCTTCCCGCTCGCGCAGGAAGGCTGATGAAAAGCGTTAGGTCAACAAGAATCGGTCTTCGCTGAAGCTCTCTCCGCCACGGGCTGCCTCGAAGGCGCGCAGCAAGTCTTGCGGCTTCATGGTTCGTTTTTTCTCATCCGGAATGTCGAGAATGATCCCGCCGTCGTGCAGCATCAACAGGCGATTCCCCATGTTCAGCGCTTGCTCCATGTTGTGCGTGACCATGATCGTCGTCAGCTTGTGGCGAGCGACAATCTTGTCGGTCAGCTCGACAATGAGCTGCGCCCTTTTCGGGTCCAACGCTGCCGTATGCTCATCCAGCAGCAAAATTTTCGGTTCCGTGAATGTAGCCATCAACAGGCTGAGCGCCTGACGCTGACCGCCGGAAAGGAATCCCACCTTTGTTTTCAAACGGTTTTCCAGTCCTTGGTCAAGCTGCTTCAACTGCTCGCGGAACAACTCGCGCTTGTGGTTGTTCACTCCGAAGCCTAGCGTGCGGCGGCGTCCACGCCCGAGCGCGATCGCCAAATTTTCTTCAATCGTCATGTTCGGCGCAGTACCTGCCATCGGGTCCTGGAACACCCGGCCGATCAATTCGGCCCGCTGGTGCTCGCCCAGGCGCGTGACATCCTTGCCGTCAATCGTGATCGTTCCGCTGTCCGGGAACAGCCCGCCGGAGATCATGTTCATCATCGTCGACTTTCCGGCTCCGTTACTGCCGATTACGGTGATGAACTCTCCGCGCTTGACGTGCAAGTTTACATTGCGCAACGCGATTTTTTCATTGACGGTGCCCGCATTGAACACTTTGTTGACATAGGAAATTTTAAGCATTGCTGTTTCCTCCCCTTACCGAGCGTACCGCTTGTTTTTTCCAGATTCCTTTGGCAACGGTCGGAACAGTCAATGCGACAATCACGATCAAGGCGGTAATCAGCTTCATGTCGGACGGATTCAATCCCGCCTGCAAAGCCAGGGCAATCACCAAACGGTACACAATCGAACCGAGAATGACAGCGAGTGTGACGCGGAAAATGGAGGAGCTGCCGAACAGCACTTCCCCGACAATAACAGAAGCAAGACCAATCACAATCATCCCGATCCCCATGCCGACATCGGCAAAGCCCTGGAACTGGGCAACCCAAGCGCCAGACACAGCTACCAGACCGTTGGACAGCGCCAGACCGATAATCGTGGTCGTGTCCGTATTCACTCCGAAGCTGCGAATCATTTTTGGATTGTCCCCTGTCGCCCGCAGATCGAGGCCGAGGTCGGTGTGCAGGAACCAGTCAATTACCAGCTTGAGCACGAGAACTCCGACGAAAAATACGATGGATACGCCAGTCAGCAAAGTGACGCCGCCTACCGTCAAGTCGGGAATGCTCAAATCTTTTACATAGGTGAACAACGTATCTTCACGCAGCAAAGGCAAATTCGCCTTTCCCATAATCCGCAGGTTGATCGAGTACAGCGCGATCATGGTCAAAATCCCTGCCAGCAGTGCGTTGACCTTTCCTTTTGTATGCAAAACGCCGGTAAATGCCCCTGCCAATCCCCCGACGATGAACGCCAGGAGAGTAGCCAGGTACGGGTTGGTTCCATCGATGATAAACTTGGCTGCGATCGCTCCGCCCAAGGCGAAGCTGCCATCTACCGTCAAGTCAGGTACGTTTAGAATGCGAAAGGTCAAATACACGCCCAGAGCTAAAATTCCGAATAGCAAGCCCTGCTCGATGGCTCCCATTATTGCCAAATTCATAGAAGAAATCCTCCTGTTGCTGCGATTATTACTCGATCACTTCGCCAGCGCGGTCGAGCATGGATTGCGGAATGGTCACTCCCATTTTCTCCGCTGCTTTTTTGTTCAATACGAGCTTCATGTCTGCCTGCATCTCGACAGCCATGTCTGCCGGCTTCGCTTCGCCCTTCAAGATTTTTGCTGCCATGTCTGCTGTTTGTTCGCCGAGCTTGGTGTAGTCGATTCCGTAAGTAGCAATCGCACCGCTCTTCACGGAGTTTTCTTCCCCTGCGATGACCGGAATTTTTTGCGCTTCGGCAACGCTCAGGACTGCTGCAATCGACGATACGACCATGTTGTCTGTCGGCACGTAGAACGCGTCTACTTTGCCTACCATCGACTCAGCCGCTTGCTTCACCTCTGTTGCGCTGGTGATCGCTGCTTCCTGAATGGACAGGCCCAGCTTGTCCGCTACTGCTTTCGCCGCATCTACCTGCACTTTGGAGTTCACTTCGCCGGAGCTGTAGATAACTCCAACTGATTTCGCATCTGGCTTCAATTCTTTGATCAGCTTCAATTGCTCTTCCACCGGGTTCATGTCGGAAGTACCTGTCACGTTTGCTCCCGGTTTATCCATCGCTTTTACCAGACCTGCCTCTACCGGATCAGTTACTGCCGTAAACAAGATCGGAATGTCTTTGCTTGTTTGGGCAGCAGCCTGAGCGGTCGGCGTCGCAATCGCCAGTACGAGGTCTACTTTGTCAGACTCGAATTTTTGCGCGATGGAGATTGCTGTATCCATGCTCGCTTGCGCTGATTTGACGTCGATTTTTACTTGTTTGCCGTCTTCGTATCCGTTTTTGGCAAGCTGCGCCACAAAGCCTTCGCGTGCTGCATCCAATGCCGGGTGCTCTACGAACTGAGAAATCCCGATTTTAAACTGTTTGGTTTCAGCAGCTGGCGCCGGCTGGTTCGAAGCAGGTGGAGTCTGCTCGTTGCTCGCCGGGGTAGCGCTTTGCTGTCCACATGCGGTAACAGACAAAAGCAGCAAAGGAAATAAAAAACTCTGAATTTTTCTGATAGTCTTTTTCTGTTTGAACATGTGATAAATGCCCCCTTGAAAAATTTTTTCTAATTTTAACACGGATAAAACAGTTTTAAAAGAATAAAAAGAGAGCTTGACGCTCTCTTTTTACTTGGTGATTTCTTTCGCCTGCTGTTTGAGTGCCTCTGAAATCGTGAGACCAAACTTCCCGGCTGCTGTTTCATTGATGTACAGGTCGGCCTGCTTTGAAATTTCGACAGGAGTGTCTGCAACCGCTTGTCCTTTGAGGACACGGGCAGCCATTTCGCCTGTTTGCTTGCCAATCTGGTAGTAGTCGATGCCGTACGTGGCTACTGCGCCGCGTTTTACGGTGTCTGTGTCGGAAGCAAAAACAGGAATCTTGTTCGCTTCCGCTGCTCCCAGTACAGCCTCAAAAGAGGACACGACGGTATTGTCAATCGGAATGAACATGGCGTCGGCTTTTCCAGCAAGTCCCTGAGCTGCCAATTGCACCTCGGAAAGCTGCGAAATGCCCGCCTTGATGATTTCTACGCCTTCTTTGCTCGCTGCCTCTTCCAGCTCTTTTACCTGAACCTCAGAGTTGACCTCGGAGGTGGTGTAGATCACGCCCAGCTTTTTCAACTGGGGCAGGAAGGTTTTGATCAGCTTCAATTGTTGTTCCATCGATACTTTGTCGCTCGTTCCAGTCACGTTTTTGTCCGGTTTTTCCAGACTGCTGACCAGCTGAGCCGAGATCGGATCTGTTACGGAACTGAACAAAACAGGTTTGTCGGTAATCGCCTTGGCTGCAGCCTGAGCGGATGGAGTCGCAATCGCTACGACCAAATCCTTCTTGTCTCCGGCGTACT
The DNA here is from genome assembly GCF_003521185.1 of Brevibacillus sp. Lineage (NCBI taxonomy): Bacteria > Bacillati > Bacillota > Bacilli > Caryophanales > Paenibacillaceae > Brevibacillus > Brevibacillus sp. The sequence continues at coordinate 63,592 of NZ_DOTK01000035.1, read as the reverse complement.
TCTGCGCAATCGATACCGTGTTGTTCATATCGCCATGGGCGTTCTGGTAGTCAACCTCCAGATTTTTGCCCTCTTCGTAGCCGGATTGTTTCAAGCCATCCAAGATTCCTTGATGAATCGCATCCAAAGCGGGATGCTCTACGAATTGCGTCAAGCCCAGCTTCACCGTTTGGCCTTGGCCGGAACTGGTCGCTGTTGCTTCATTTTGTCCACCTGTTTGATTGCCACATGCTGCCAAAGAAATGGCCAGCAAAGTGGTCAGTACCATACTGACTGCTCGTCTCATCTGTACTTCCTCCTCTAAGCTCTGCTCTCTGTGCCTGATCACCCTCTGGTAACAAGGCATCTTGCATTTGTGCAACTTGTGTCCCATTATAGCATATTATTGCGTCCTGAAAAGCTTTTTTCATCAATCTTCCGTTCCGGTTTCTTCCTCTGCATTTGGCATTTTTTTCACGAGAACCCTGGTAATCCGGTAGTGATCGACTTCCCCCACCACAAACTCGAACTTGCCCTCCCGCACCCGGTCGCCTACGCGGGGCGGATGGTCGATTTGCATGTAAATCCACCCGGCCAGCGTATCGACCTCGCTGGATTCCAAATCGAGGTCCAGGTAGTCGCCCACTTCCTCCAAAAGCATTCTGCCGTCAAGCGACAGCATGCCGTCGTTCTTTTCTACTTCCGGACGCTCGTCGTCAAATTCATCCTGGATATCGCCGACGATTTCTTCCATAATATCTTCAAGCGTCACCAAGCCAGCCGTGCCCCCGTACTCATCGATGATGATCGCCATTTGCCCGCGCTGTTTTTGCAGCATCGTCAGCAGACGGCTGATCGAGATCGTCTCGGGAACCGTCAAAACCGGGCGCATCAACGTTTTCAGATCGCTGTGCTCGCCTTCCAAAAGCCCTGTCAGCATGTCTTTGATGTGCAAACTCCCCACGACGTGATCCTTGTCGCCATCGACGACCGGATAGCGGGTGAATCGGCCGTTTTGCACGAGGCGGACATTTTCGTCAAACGGATCGCGCACGTTGAGCACAACCATATCGGTTCGCGGAACCATAATCTCCCGCGCCATCGTCTCGGAAAAATCAAAAATGTTGTCTACCAGCATCAGCTCTGTCTGGTCGATCAGGCCGCTTTTGTGACTTTCGTTGACCAGAATACGGATTTCTTCTTCTGTATGCGCCTCCTGATGCGGCTCCATGGAAATGTGGAACAAGGCGAGGATGCGGCTTGCCGACCAGTTCAGCAAAGCGATAAACGGATACATGACTTTGTGAAACAGCTGGATCGGCCGACTGACAGCGAGCACGACCATTTCGGTGCGCTGAATCGCAAGTGTCTTCGGAGCCAGTTCGCCCAGCACGATATGCAAAAAAGTGATCACGGAAAACGCAATAATAAAGGAAATGCTGCTCACCAGCGTCTCGTTCAGCTGGAAGTAGCGAAATACCGGATGCAGCAAGTGAGCCACAGCAGGCTCGCCAAGCCAGCCGAGTCCGAGCGAAGCGAGAGTGATGCCCAATTGGCAGGCAGACAAATAAGCATCCAAATTGTGGATGACTTGCTCCACGTTCTCCGCCCGTTTGTTGCCTTCTGCCACGAGCTGGGCAATGCGCGACTCCCTCACTTTCACCACGGCAAACTCGGTTGCAACGAAGAAGCCGTTGAGGAAAACGAGGATCAAGACCAAACCCAAGTTAAACAAGCTTCCCCACATTCCCATTCTCCCCGCCTCCCTTTCCGTCCATTGCTTTGGGATATTGTTTCCCATCCTATCGCAAATGTTACCTGTCTGTTTTTCTTTCTTTTCCGGATTGTGATACCATAGTGCTGATTCATATGCCGTTTGTAACGAGGTGAATCTTTTGTCTTATCGTCCAGACTTGCCGATGATCGTCCAAAGCGATCGCACTGTATTATTGGAAACACAACATCCGTTGTTTGCGGAGGCAAGACAGGCCATCAGCGGTTTTTGCGAATTGCTGAAAAGTCCGGAGTACATCCATACATACCGGATTACCCCGTTGTCGCTGTGGAATGCGGCAGCCAGCGGACTTTCCCCGAATGAAGTAACAGGAGTGCTTGGCGCATACAGCAAATACGGCGTGCCGCCAACGCTCGTCAAAGAAATAGAAGAAACGATGCGCAAATACGGGCTGATTCGGTTGGAACGTCACGGGGATGATCTCGTATTAAATAGTGACGATCCTCTTGTTCTCACAGAGCTAATCGGATACAAATCGATCGCCGCCTTGTTCGAAGAAGGCTATACACTCAAAAGCTACGCACGCGGGCTGATCAAGCAGGAGCTGATCAAGCTTGGACTGCCTGTGCAGGATTTGGCGGGGTATTCGCAAGGAGAAGCCTGTCCGGTCAGCTTGCGACAGACCAGTGCGTCGGGCAAGCCGTTTGCTTTGCGCTCCTATCAAAAAGACGCTGTCGATGCTTTTCACTTGGGCGGCGCGGTTACGGGCGGCAGCGGCGTGCTTGTCCTGCCCTGTGGAGCCGGGAAAACGGTCATCGGCATTGGCGCGATTGCGCAATTGCAGACCGCTACCCTTATTTTGACGACGAATACGACCTCCGTGCGCCAGTGGATTTCCGAGCTGCTGGACAAAACGGAACTGGACCCCGATCTTGTTGGCGAATACACCGGAGATCACAAGGAAGTAAAGCCGATAACTGTGGCAACTTATCAAATTCTCACATACCGCCCCACCTCTCTGGATGAATTTCCTCATATGAAACTCTTTTCAGAGCGTGACTGGGGGCTTATTATTTACGATGAGGTGCATTTGCTGCCTGCACCTGTCTTTCGTGTTACTTCCGGCATCCAGGCTACACGCCGACTCGGGTTGACCGCCACGCTCGTCAGGGAAGACGGCCGGGAAGAAGACGTCTTTACGCTGATCGGCCCGAAAAAGTACGAGGTTCCCTGGAAAGCGATGGAGGAAGCTGGCTGGATTGCGGAAGCGCGTTGCCGCGAAATCAGGCTGCCTTTTGAGCCAAAATGGCGGGAAGCGTACGCACATGCAACCGCCCGGCAAAAGTTCCGGATCGCTGCCGAAAACCCGAAAAAGCTCGAAGTGGTCCGCAAGCTGCTCGACCGCCACGAGGGCGACAGAGTGTTGATCATCGGCCAGTACGTCGATCAACTGGAGCAAATGGCAACCGCCTTGCAGCTTCCGCTGATTACGGGCAAAGTCCCGGAAAAAGAGCGCGAGACGCTGTACGAACAATTTAAAAAAGGGGAAATCACACGCCTGATCGTCTCCAAGGTAGCCAATTTTGCCGTCGATTTGCCGGACGCCAACGTCGCGATTCAAATTTCCGGCACGTTCGGCTCCCGTCAGGAAGAAGCACAGCGCCTGGGACGCATCTTGCGACCGAAAACGGACAACAACACTGCCCACTTTTATACACTCGTTACACGCGATACGAGAGAGCAGGAGTTTTCGCTCCATCGTCAGCTTTTTCTCGTAGAACAAGGCTATCCATACGAAATTATAGAAAACGAGATGCTGGTCTGAAACGTTTCGACAGAAGCCAGCGTCACATAGAGGGAAGGGAGGCCGGAGATTCAATGCAATCCGACGCCGAAATCATTCAGCGGATTCTTCAGGGCGAAATTGAAGGGTATCGCGACCTCATCCAGCGATATCAGCATATGATCTACATTTTTATCTACAAAATGGTGAACAATCGCGCTGATGCAGAAGATCTTACTCAGGAAGTGTTCGTCAAGGCGTATGAAAAACTGTCTACGTTTCGAGGCGACTCGCAGTTTTCATCCTGGTTACATACGCTTGCCCGCAACAAGAGTATCGATTTTTTGCGCCGCCGAAAGTTTCACGACTCTGACGAGCAATTGGCGTACGTGCCGTCCAATACACGAGACGAATCTCCGCAGGATTCGCTCATGAACAAGGAGCAGCGCAGGGAAATCCAGGAAGCATTCGCCTTGCTGTCGGATACTTACCGGGAAGTAATCGTTCTGCGTTGCACGCATGAGTATCCGTTTGAAAAAATTGCAACTCTTCTCGGCATCGCCGAGTCTACAGCACGCGTCCGCTACTTGCGCGCTCGCCAAGAACTCGCAAAATTGTTAACCCGCAAGGAAGGGGGACTCGTACATGAACTGCCAGGCATTTAGAAAAGCATGGCTAGATGACACAGACAGCGATATTTTCTCTCATATAGAAACTTGTGAGGAGTGTATCGCATGGATTGAAACGCAAATGACAACAGAAGAGGAGGTGCAGTTCTTGAAGGAGGTTCCACTGCCCCAAGCGAATCTGGAAGAGCGGATTATGCAAGCCATCTACCAGAACGCAGGACAAGGTGTGCCCCCTCATGCCGCCACCGCAACCATCGCTGTGCTTCCACAGCAAGCGGCAGCACCAGCAACCAGCAAGCGTCGGCCCAAAGGCTTCCCTTCATTCGCCTGGGTCAGCGCCGCAGCAGTCCTCCTGGCAGTGGGCTTCCTGAGCTATCAGCAGCTTCAGGACGATCAGATGATGCAGACAGCCGCCCAACCGGAAGCCAATCAGGCAAGTGCAAGCAATCAAATCGTGGCGTACAGCGGCACTGCGACGCAAGCGCAAGAGACAGCTCCAGCCGCTCCTCCTGCACCACCCCAGGCGACAACAGGTGCAACAGGCGGCAGTCAGCCAATGGCGAAGCAAAACGAAGCGGCTACTCCGTCCACAGGAGCGGCAGCAGCAGTTAATCCGAACGGTGATGCCGCGCCAGCTGCCGCCAATGCCCTTGTTGCGCTGGACGACACGCAGCAAAGCAAAGCGGCTCCGCCGCAAGCGCGCACGGCTCAGCCGGAAAACCAGGGGGCTGCGGCTGCCCGAAGTCAACCGACTGCCAAAGTACCTGCGGTGAATGCCAAAGAAAACGCGGCAAGCGAAGAAAAAGTCGCCGAGAACGCCCTGATGGCTGCGAAAAAAGGCGGGGCACCCGCGATCACGGCCGATCAGCCTATGGGAATGACAGCCGTGCCCGAGCAAGAGAACAGCGAAAACGGACTCGTCGGCCCGTCGTTGGCCATGGCAGCCAAACAGCCGATCACGCTGTCGACCTTTACGGATACAGATACAGCCGTACAAGCGTCCGATATGCCCGTTCCCGTGCTGGCCCAAAACCCGAACAGCTTTTCGCTAAGCTCGATTTCCGTGCAATACGAATCAGAAACGAGCCAAAAAGTAACGCATCTGGCCGCTGATTACAAGCGCAACAACGACTGGATTCGGATCGACGTAGTACGGAACACACAAGGCAAACGCAGCTTGTCGATTCCCGGAACGTTTTCCGCCACTCAGCTGTTTGCAGTCAATGGCGAGCAAGCCATTGCCGTCTCGTTTGACAACAAGGACGCGAAAAATGCGGTCGCGGAGCACGCGGTCCATTTCAACGCCCAGTCCAATAATCAGTCCCTGTACGTAGTGATAACCGCCCACGGTGTTTCGCTGGACGAACTGATTGAAGCTTCCAAGCAACTGACCTGGAAGCCTTAACGAAAACACGATTTTCCAAAGACACGACCTGTTCCATCAGGCTCGTGTCTTTTTTTATTTGCCAAGCCTGGCTTCGAGCGGCCGGGTCGGGGGATGGAAAAGTTTTAGTACGGTATTGATCACTTCAAACTAATGTGTATAATGTTTGTTATAACATAAACAAAAACAAATTTTGTTTATTAAAAAGGAGTGCGCCCACATGTCTAATGCTTCACCTCCCCGCTCGTCCCTGTTTCAAAATACGTATTTTCGCACCATCCTGTTGTCAGGAGCGCTTTTGCAAATCGGCGTCTGGGTTCGCAACTTCGCGATTCTTTTGTTTGTCATGGATCAGACGAACAACGACCCTTACGCCGTTTCCCTGATTTCCGTCGCGCAGTTTGGCCCGATCTTTCTGTTTTCGATCATCGGCGGGACATTTGCGGACCGCTGGCGCCCGAGAAAAACGATGATCATCTGCGACTTGCTTAGTGCGCTCTCTGTTGGCGCTGTGTTGCTCACCCTCGTGCTCGGCACATGGAAGGCAGTCTTTTTCGCCACCTTGATCTCGGCGACGCTCTCCCAGTTCTCGCAGCCTTCTGGCATGAAACTGTTGAAGCTTCACGTTCCCGGACACGAATTGCAGCCTGCCATGGCGATGTTTCAGACGATGATGGCAGTGTTCATGGTAATTGGTCCGGCTCTCGGCACTCTCCTCTACCAATCTTTCGGGATCTCGTCCGCCATTGGCGTAATGGGCGTCTCTTTTGTCCTCTCCGCTGTCGTTTTGTTCCAGCTCCCGCGCGATGAGGACGGGCAAAAAAATCACACTGGCGAAAGCTTCTGGACCGAGTTTGCAGCCGGGTTCCGCTATGTGTGGTCAAAACCTTCCTTGCGCGCGCTCGGCGCGATCTTCACTTGCATCGGGCTGGCATCTGGCTTGATTCAGCCGCTGTTTGTCTTTTTGGTCGTCGAACGCCTCGGGCTCCCCAAGGAATATTTGCAATGGCTGATGATGGTCAACGGAGCCGCGATGCTGATCGGTGGCGGTGCCGTCATGAATGTCGCGAAAAAAGTCTCACCGCAAATGCTGATTGCTGCTGGTCTGCTCATAAGCGCCATCGGGACTTTCGGGAACAGCCTGTCTACCGCATTGTGGGCAGTCATGTTTTTCCAGTTTATCAACGGTCTGTTCTTCCCGTGCATTCACGTCGGAATCAACACGCTTCTGCTGAAAACGAGCGATGCAGCGTATATCGGCCGGGTAAACGGCGTCCTGACTCCCCTGTTTATGGGAACGATGGTCGTCTCCATGAGCATCGCGGGATGGCTGAAAAGCCTGTATTCCCTTCCCTTGCTTTTCGGTGGTGCGGGCCTGTTGTTTGCCGTCAGCATTTTGTTTGTCCTGCCTATGCTAAGACGAAAAGAGGTGCTGGCTGCTCCTTCGCAAAAAGCTTGAACGACTAGACAAACAGCTTTCGCGTCTTCTCCTTTTGCCCTGTTCGCTTCCGACTGTCTGCTATAATCAAGAGGGTTGCCCTTTCAGAAACAGGAAAAGGAGAAAAGATATGCAAACTTTTCATATCGGCTTCGGCGATTCTGCGTGTGGGACGTTGCGCGTATTTCTGCGTGCAGCCAGGCTGCCAGGCTCGATCATTTGCCTTCGCGATGACTTCTCGATCGGCCCGATTGCCCATTTGACTACCGAGGATGGAATGGAGCAACGCTGGCAATGGTTCAAAAACTTGCTCGTCGCAACAGAACCTGACTTTCAGGAGGATTTGGAGCTGTTCGCCCAACAATTTCAGCAAGACCGGACGTTCGCTGCCGACATCCCCGCAGGCAGCACGGTTGTTTTGTGGCATGGCGGACGGTGCACTTCCGATCAGCTCGGGATACGTTACGTCGTCTCCATGCTCCAATCCAAAGCAATCCGCTTCGAAGCCGTGGATGTGTCCGCCTATAGTCAGCGCATCCACTACACCGTCACAGATGAAGAGAACAACACCATTCCGTATGTGATCAGAAGTGTCGGCGAGATTTATTCGGAACGTCTCCATGGTGCATGGGAGACAAAAGCAAGCTTGTCTAGCGCTCAAATCGAGGAATGGGTGCATGACTGGGAAGCTCATTGGCTGCACTCCACCAGCCGCCTGCGCATTATCGAAAACGGGCTGGTTCAAGCGGTGCCGGAAGATTACTACGATGCGGCACTGCTTCAGTGCTCCACCCGTTCGTTCCAGAAAGCCGGCCGCGTCATTGGCGAGGTGATGGGCCGCAGCGAGCAGTGCATCGGTGACATGTATTTGTTGCAACGGATTCAGGAGTTAATCCGAGCAGGAAAACTGAGCTATCGGGGCGAGCTTGCTCCTATGCGATACTTGGAGATTCGGTTAGCCGACGCCACTCTGACGGAATAAGGTTTTTGCACACCAAAAAACGCCGCCTTTTGCCATGAAGCACAAAAGGCGACGTTTCTTCTTTTATTAATGGGTCTGATTTTTAGCCTGGTTCCACTGCTTGATTTGCTCGATAATCTCTCTGATCTGATTGCGGGCATCCTGATGCTCCGGCTCGCTGCCCCAATGCTGGATGAGCGGCGGCATTGCTTTTGCCATCGTCGTATACAAACACCATACTTTCACCATCTCGATCCGCTCCGGCGTCGCTTCGCCTGTCAACAACTCGGTAAACTTGTGCAGCAACTCCTCCAGTTCAGGCACCAGCACTTCCTTTTTCTCACTCATGAATGATCCCCCGCTTTCCTATGTTTTCCTTATTCATCTATTGATCTTCGTATGCAAAATTTCCACTAGCCAAAAGCAGCGGTTGCCTTCGTGGGCCTCTACGGTGTGAGGAACGTTAGCAAGCCGTACGCAACGGCTACAGTCAGGATGATGCTCCATAAAACAATGCCGATCGACATCCACCACATCAGCTTGCCGACTGGTGCGCCGAGCGAAATCCCGATCGCAGCACCGAGCGGAGCGCCAGTTAACAGTGGCGAGGCCAGTCCAAGTCCGATGACGCCGTACTTCTCCCAAATGCGCCCCATTCGTCCTTGGTTTTTCCCCTTTTTCTCCACCCGTTTCATCAGCCAGCTTCGCAGGGAGCCGCCCAAAAAGATGACGATACCCGCGCTTGCTATTGCACCAATGGCACTGAACAGCCCCGTCAAAAACGGCGGCAACTGCAATAAAAATCCAATGGGAATCGCTCCCCACAATTCAAGCATGCTTGTCAAAGCGACTGTCCCGCATTTCCATAATACGTCCATACTCTCTCGTCAATCTCCTCTCGTTGCCATTCCTGATCCTCTCAGTAAATACGAACGAGAAGGAAAAAGGTAGCGCTTTTTTCCAAATTAGGAAGTGACGTCCCGGCGGATAAAGACGGTGTAGGCTACGATCAGAGCAGCTAAGGCCCATATACTCAGCACAGTCAAGGAAAACGGAAGCGTCATTCCTTTGATCGGAGGCAGTGTGCCATTCAAATAATCGGTCAACTGCAAATTGACGACGAACAAGTATTTGGACGACTCCCAGGAGGAGGCCATCTGGGTCAGAATCATGCCGCTGATCAAAGCCGCCATCATGACTCCCATCCCGGCGGCGGCGCTGCGGATCAGCACGGAAACCATGAACGTGATCGTTCCGACTACGAGGCACACGAACCAGCCCAGTCCGTACTGCATGAGCAAAAACTGCCACTGCGGCAACATGAACGCCCCTGCTGTCTGCAACTCTCCGCCTGCCACTTCGAAGCCGGTGAGCACAGGCAAGTCCCATCCGGAATAGCCAAAGACGAAGCCTGACAGCGAATAAGCCATAAACAGCGTCATCACCACGGTCAAGGACGTAAACAGCAGCAAAGTGATGTACTTGCTGGTCAACACCTTCCAGCGCCGAACGGGTCTGGTCAACAACAGCTTGATCGTCCCTTCGCTCAATTCCGCCGAGACGATATCGACTGCCAAAATGACGATGATCATCGGCAAAAACATGGAGATCGTCTGATCCATAAAGCCGCGAGCAAAAGTCGGACCTCCAGGCGCCATCGGGTTGATATCGTGGTCGAGATAATATTGCTGTTGCTGAATGCGGATTTTAATGATGTCGCGCCATTCGTCCGGGAGGCGGCTGGAAGCAAGCCTGTTTTGCATATCGACGATTTGCTGGGTCAAAAGCGGACGCCAGTCAGTCGTGCCCATGCGCTCCTGGGTGGTGATCACGGAACGATACTGCGCGTATGTAAAAATCGGGATAAGGATCGCCAGAATCAGCACGACGACGAGGAAGCGGCGGCGGCGCAGCAGTTTGACCGTTTCATTTTGGACGAGGCCCAGCATGCTTGGATTCATTTTTCTCCCCCTCCTGTCAACGTCAGGAACAAGTCTTCGAGCGTCACCGTTTTCGTGGCAATTCCCACGACCGGAACGCCTGCCTGAACCAGCGCCTGGTTGACTTCTCCTACCCGTTCCATATCCATGTGCGTTTTCAATCGGTCTTCTCCGACCGCGGCAATCTCCGTCACAGCCTTATGCCTACGCAACACGTCCATTGCCTTTTGCATATGCGCAGCGGAGATGGTCCATTCCACCTGATCGGCAAACTGCTCCATCAGCTCAGTCACCAGCCCAACGGAAATAACCTTCCCCTGGCTAATAATCGCTACCCGATCGCACATCATCTCGATCTCGCTGAGCAGATGGCTGGAAATGAACACAGCAAGTCCCTCTTCCTCCGCAAGCCGCCGGATAAACTGGCGCATTTCGCGGATGCCAGCCGGGTCCAGTCCGTTTGTCGGCTCGTCGAGAATCAAAATCTTCGGTCGGTGCAACAGCGCCTGCGCGATTCCCAGCCGCTGTCTCATCCCGAGCGAGTACGTCTTGACCTTGTCGTCAATCGCCCGTTCCAGATCGACGAAGCGCACGATCTCCTCTATCCGCTCCGGCGCAATCCCGCCGCTCATGCGGGCAAATTGCTCCAGGTTTTCTCTTCCCGTCAAAAATTTGTACAGCTCGGGATTTTCCACGATGCAGCCAACTTGCGCGATCGCTTCCGGGAAATTGTCCCGCAGCGATACTCCCCCGATGCGAATGTCTCCGCCATCTGCTTTTGCCAGACCGACCAGCATGCGGATCGTCGTCGTCTTGCCCGCTCCGTTTGGCCCGAGAAAACCAAACACTTCTCCGGCGAGCACTTCAAAAGTAATATCGTGAATAATCTGCTTTTTGCCGATTGTTTTTTGCAATCCTGATACTGCGAGGACCGTATCGCCCAATGTGCGCCCTCCTGTCTTTGTTTGCGCTGCCCGCGACTGACGCAAGCTCTGCGTTTATGGTACACTGGCATAAGATGTCCAACCACATTATACCATGTCTGTTCACTTCACATCGAATAGGAGGATAGCCGATGCGCACATCCGGCAAACTTCTCTGGCGGACCGCAGGGTTGCTGTCATTTCTGTCCTTTTTGCTCTTGGCTACAGGCTTTGTCCTGGCGATGAACCCGCAGCAGCTGGCCCCCGCTACAGGAACATCCCCTGCCGAATCCGCGAAAACGCCAGCGCCTTTGCCTGCTGAAGGCGTCCGCAAAATCGTCGCGCTCGGTGACTCGCTCACACGCGGTGCCGGCGATGCAAACGGTCAAGGATACGTCGGGCTCGTCCGGCAAGCGTTGGAAAAAAAGGCGGGCCACTCGATCACGTTTACCAACCTCGCGATTAACGGACAAGAGTCGACCGACCTGCTCAAGCAAATGTCCGAAGCACAGGTCAAAACGCTGATTGCCGATGCCGACCTGATCTTGTTCACCATCGGCGGCAACGACTTGTTCAGGCAAACCGGAGGACTTTACACGATTGAACAAGAAAAAGTGGCCGCAGCCATTGACAGGCTTACGACCAACTATGAGGAGATCATTCGACAAATTCGCGCGCTGAACAAAAAGGCGACGATCGTCTACACTTCTTTGTACAACCCGTTCGGCAATACGGAAGCGGCTGTGGATACGGTGCAACCTGTCCTGGACTGGAACAACTCCGCCTCGCAAATCGCGGCCCGCTACCCGCAAGTATTCGTCGTCCCGACTTATGACATGTTCTTGCGCAAGGAACAGTCGTACTTGTACACCGATCATTTCCATCCGAACACGGAAGGGTATTCGCGGATCGCCGAGCGGATCATGCAGGCGCTAGAGTGATTCCGCCCGCGCCTCGTTCAGCGATTTGCCGTGCGTGGCGAAGTACACCCGCTGACCTGCCCACTGGAAGGCGCTGCTGACCATGGAAAAGGCGGCTACGGTCAAGAACAGCGTCGTCCCGCCGTAAAGCCCGAGCAGCATGCCGCCCATCCACGGACCGATGAACTGCCCGAGGTTGCTGAAGCTTTTGGCACCGTAGTAGCTGCCGCGCATTCCTTCCGGCGCCATGCGGTCAATCAGGACGTCACCTGCGGTAAAGGTCAAGATTTCACCGAATGTAAACAACACCATGGCGATGATGAAAAGCGCCCAAGAGCCAGCGAACGCGTAGCCGATATCGCCCAGTGCATACATGACGTTTCCGACCACAATTGCGGTGAGGGGCGTCTTTTTTTCTGCCCATCTGGTCAAAGGCATCTGCATGAGCACGACGACAACTGCATTGATGCTCATGAGAATCGCGAACAGCTCCGCACCGGACGCCACTGTCATCTCCGTGAACTTGGCGAGCGTGGAGGACATTTGCGAATAGCCGACCGCTCCCAGCACCCCGGCAATCATGTACAGGCGGAATGCCTTGTCGTTCACGACTACGCTGAAGGCGCGGCCAAAAGTAATCGTCTCTTTCTTTTGCCCCTCGATTTGCTTGATCCCGAACTTGTTCAGCAATCTTTGCAAGCTGATGACGTACAGCAAGTAAATGAGCGCGGTAATCATAAAAGGCAGCGCGACGGACGTCTTCGCCAGCACAGCGCCCGCAATCGGACCGACCGCTACCCCTACGTTGATCGCCGTATAGCGAAGGCCGAATACGCGAAACCGTTTTTCCGGCGGCGTCACATCCGCCATCAGCGCCTGCGAGACCGGCTCATAAAACGAGCGACAGAGCCCGCCAGCCATATTGAGGAACAGCAAGACCAACGGGTTTTTGCTGATCGCAAAGCCGATAAAGACGAGCGTCCAGACGTACAACGCCCCCAGCATGACCCGTCTGCGTCCGATTCGGTCCGACAACGTCCCGGCAATAAAACCGCCAATCGTCCCGGCTAATGGGCCAGCTCCGATCGTCAAACCGATCATCGCCAAATCCATATCGGTATGATTCGACAAGTATAAAAACAAAAACGGCATGCTCATCGAACTAGCAGCCCTGACAAACACAGTCCCGACAATCAGCGACCAGACGATCGGGTGGTACTCCTGCAAACGTTTTTTAGTCCAGCTCATGCTCTCTTCTCCCCACAACTGTTCTGCTTGCGCCTTGCTACCAGAACAGACGCTCTGTGATGTTCCTATTGTAGTGAGGAGTCTATGGTTCGTCAATGAGCATTCAAAATTTTTGGATTATGAAAAATTTCTATGAGACTTATCAAAAATTCGATAGCTGCTAACTTGCAAAAAAAAGCCGGGGATCTCCCGGCCTTTACGCTTCTATTTTGATGTGCTCGATGATTTCACCTTTTTCATTGAGCTTGACCGCCCGGTAGACGGCGTCGTGATAAAACGTGAACCAGGCTCCTTGCTGGATGCCGCCGAGTATCCATTCTTCTTTCGCGAAAATCGACGTCATCGGGTAGTCGTCGTACGCCATGACCCACAGCGGATTGTGGTGGGTGTGCGTCGGCATGATGTCTGCGAGATGCAAAAGCAGTTGACCGCCGCTTTCCATGCGGACGATGGCATGTCCCTGGCTGTGGCCGCCCGTGTGATGCAAGCTAATGCCGGGAACGACCTCCAGCGTGTCGCCGTATGTTTGCACTTGCGCTTCAATCGGGCGCCAGTTTTCTTCCCAGTATGTATTGCGGGAACGAATGTTGGGCTCTCGCATTTCCGCCCATTCCTGCTCTTGTACGTAAATGACGGCGTTCGGAAAAGTCGAGACATGCTGCCCGTCCTGTACGGATACGAGTCCATTTGCGTGGTCGTAGTGCATGTGCGTCATGATGATGATATCAATATCAGCAGGCGTCAAGCCTTTTGCCGCCAGCGATTCTTTTACTTGCGATTCTTCCACGAGGCCGAAGTTGCGCTTCTGCTTTTCTGTCAGCCGATCGTTCCCCATGCCGGATTCGATCAAAATGCGTTTGCCATACGCCTGAATCAAAATCGGGTCTGCCCGAAGCGGAATCTGATTGCTTTCGTTGGGCGGATAGCGTTTGCTCCACAACGGCTTGGGAACCACGCCAAACATCGCTCCCCCGTCGAGCTGGGTCAAACCGCCTCTGAGCCACGTAAGTTGCAGCTCGCCTACTTGCCATTCGTTTGCTGTCAAATTCTTCGGCCTCCTCGCCTGTATCTATGTAGAGGGGAAAAAAGCGAAAAGCACCCTGCTCAGGGTGCCTTACAACTTCTCTGCCACACTCACAGTTCTGGTCGCTGGCGCGATTTCCAGCAGCAGCTCGCTGGAGACGGCCTGCACGGTGACATCTGAGTCGGAACGTCTATGATGAAGCACGAGTTGAGCAACCTTTTCATTTTCACGGTAAACGCTGATAAGTGTCTGAAGTGGGTTAGCACTACCACCTGCAATCATCTTAAACCCCGGGGCAATCGTAAACGTCCATCCCTCCACTTCTGCTACAGGTGCAGTGGAGTACAGGAAGTAACGCTTTCCTAATAGAATGCCGTTATGGTTCATCAAGGCGAAAGCCCCCAATCAAATGAATTTGAACAGTATGCTTCCATTGTGCAAGAATTTAAGTATGTTGAAAAGCGATTCGACAAAAGTTCTAAAAAGACGACATACTTTTTTCATCATACACGATCCAATGTATTTTCGGAATAGAAAAACTTTTGCAGGGCATCAAATCGCCCTTCCCACCTGTGCTCCTTCCAAAATCGCCCGCTTGGCGTCCAGCTCCCCTGCCTCTTTTGCGCCGCCGATCAAATGCACCGGAATGCGTCCTGCAAGCGCGTGATACAAGGCATCATTCGGCGTAGCTCCCGCCGCGATGATCACCGTATCAGCCGGAATGACCTGCTCTTCGCCATTGCGGGTAATGTACACACCTTCTTCGGCGATCCGCTTATACTCGATCTCGGTCAGCATCTCTACGCCGTTTTGCTTTAAATAGGCCAAAGTCGCCCAGCGCGTCGTTTTGCCCAGCCCGGTGCCGACGTGCTTGCCCCTGCGCAGCATGAAGACCTTTCTTTTGCCTGTTTGCAGCTTGTGCAGAGCTTTCGCATCCAAAATCCGATACGCGAGCAAATACTCCGCTGCTTCCGGTGAAATCACCTCGTCATGGACGAGCAAGTGGGACAAGTCACAGGCAATTCCCCCTGCGCCCACGATCACGACCTTGCTTGCGACCTTCACCTTGTGCTCAAACACTTCATTGTACATGACGACGTGCGGCAGCTCCTGGCCCGCAATCTCCGGTCTGCGCGGAACAACGCCTGTCGCGATGACGACTTCCGCAAAGCCTTCGCGCACCAATTCGTCCGCGCTCGCTTCCGTGCCCAGCCTGACTTCTACCCCCAGCTTGACCAGCTGCGTCTGATAATAGCGCAACGTCTCGTTAAATTCGGCCTTGCCTGGCACTTGTCGCGCGTAGTTCAACTGCCCGCCGATGCGCTCCTGCTTTTCGAACAGAACAACCTCGTGCCCCCGCTCAGCCAGCACGCGGGCTGCTTCCAATCCGGCAGGGCCAGCGCCCACGACCGCGACCTTTTTGCGGACAGTTGCCTGTGCCAACGCCCACTCCACCTCTCTGCCGACCATCGGGTTGACCAGACAGGATGCGACCTTGCCATCGAAAATATGATCGAGGCAAGCTTGGTTACAGGCGATGCACGTATTGACTTCATCAAAACGTCCCTGAACGCTTTTCGCGACGATTTGCGGGTCAGCCAAAAACGGACGGGCCAGCGAAACGAGATCGCAGCGGCCAGCCTGCAAAATTTCTTCTGCGTGACGGATGTCGTTGATCCGGTTGCTGGCGATGACCGGGATGTGGACAGCCTCTTTGACTTGCTGGGCGACCCACACATACGCTCCGCGCGGCACCATCATGGAGATCGTCGGCACTTTCGATTCATGCCAGCCAATCCCGATATTGAGCGCGTCAACCCCGGCCTCCTCCAGCATCCGGGCGAATTGCAGCGTTTCTTCGATCGTGGTGCTGTCCGGAATCAGATCAAGCCCGGACATTCGGAACAACACAGGAAAATCACGGCCAACTGCTTCCCGCACGCGCTTCGCTACTTCCACCCCAAAGCGTGTCCGCCGCCCAAAGTCTCCTCCCCATTCATCCTGCCGCTGGTTGGTCACAGGAGAGAGAAACTGATTGATCAAATACCCTTCCGACCCCATGATTTCGACAGCGTCAAAACCAGCTTTCTGCGCCCGCACCGCACCACTGGCAAAAGCGGCAATCGTCCGTTCAATGCCAGCCTCGTCCAGCTCCCGCGGCTGTGTGCGATTGATCGGCGCCTGCAACGGCGAGGGAGCTACCGGATCGAGTCCTGTCACCTCTTTGTACGCGTAGCGGCCCGCATGGAACAGTTGCAACGCGATTTTGCCCTTTTGCTGGTGCACTTTTTCTGTAATGATCCTGAGCTGTTCGATATGTTCATCGAGAAACACGTTGCAGTAGACCTCACCCATGCCACCCTCCGGCAGCACAGCCGCTCCTCCCGTCACGATCAATCCTGCTCCCCCGCTGGCTCGCTCCGCATAAAAATCTGCGAGGCGCTCTACGCCGTTCGGCAGCTTCTCCAGCCCGACGTGCATCGAGCCCATGATGATCCGATTCGGCAGTGTCATCGCTCCGAGCCGGATCGGCTGTTGGACATTTGCAAGCTTCATGATAGGACCCCCTCAAACAAGAATGAATGCTCATTCATTTTCTGTTTAATCGATTCTGCATCTCTGCCCGCAAATCCTGCCCGCTGTTTCCGCAAAACAAACAAAACATGGGGAGCGCCTGCCGCCTTTGCAGCAAACCGCTTGCCTTTCTTTCTAGACCGGGAAGCAAAAAAAGCCGAGAGGTGTCCCTCCCGGCCTGTGCTTCGCTTTGCTCGTCCCGGCTTATCCCAGCTTGACCAGCTCTCCCAAATCCGCTGCAAACCGCTCCAGCGTCTCGTTCAGCGCGGTCTCTTGCTCTGCACGCTCTGGCGTCTGCACGACAAAGTGGTAGTCCACCTGTACAGATGCCTCCACCAGCTTGCCTGGCTCGGTATAGCGGCGTTTCTCGGTAACCGAGCATTCTGCTACCCGCCCTCTCGCCTGCTCCCACAAGTCCTGAACCTGTTTTTCCTGGAGTTTGCCCGGATATTGAATCTCTACCTCAACTTCGCAGCTCTGCTCGTCTTCCAGCAAAAAAAGATGAATCGTTGCCGTCGGCTGTTCCTCTTCAAAAGAGCTTGCGAAGGTGATCATGACCTCGCGCATTTCTTCGTCTTCCAGCAAGGAGCGATCCGAACGCAAAACGACATCCGTAATCATCCCTCGTGTAGACAGCAGTTGATTTAGTTTTTCTACCAATAATTGCAGCACGGTAAATGGTTCCTCCTGTAAATGCGTTATTCCCTATCCAGCTAGAAGTATAGCACGATTGCCCGGTGCGCGAAAAACCCCTTCGCTCAGGAAGGGGTCGGTGTATTGTTCATATTTTTTTGATTCATAAATTCAGAGAGCCAGGCGCGTCTTACTTCTTTGTTTGGGCAATAGCCTAAAATGTAGCTTTCCCCGCGCATATATTTTTCCTTGATCCACTCTTTATGCTTGCGGAAAAAGGCGTGTTGGAAATCGATCGGCATTTGCTGATATTCTTCCAGCGCTGAGGGGTTCTGGAGGAAAAAATCTTCATCGTACACAAGCTCTTCATTTTGTTGGCGGCTGATCAGGTACACAAAGGCAATCACCAGAAACAGGTTCACCAAGAAAATCGTCATCCAAATCCCTCCAGTCAGGTAAGTATTTTTCTGATTAATCTGTCTTATCAGCATATTATTATTGTACCACGAATTTGGTGTTTTCTAAACCTTTCGTTTCATTTTTTATAAAAAAAGTTCTATTGAAAACAGAAAAGGCTTGGCAACGTTTTGCCAGCCTCATTAAAAAGCACCCGCTCTTTTTCAAGAAACGGGTGCTTTGCCTGCTTGCTATGATGGAGTCGTTGTCGGGTTCGATGCTGGTGCTCCGCCGTCCTGTCCGGTTGCAGGCGGAGAAACGATATCGGGAGGTGGTGCCGTAGTCCCGCTATTTCCTGCTGGAACGGCAGGAGGCTGCTGGATGACAGTCCCATTCGGAACTGTCGTCTGCGACTCAGGTGTAGTCGTCTGGCCCTGCTGTTCCGGATTCGCTACATCTGGCGGTGGAGTCGTTCCATCCGTCACGCTTTCCTCGCCCTCTGCGACTTCCTGCTCCGTCGACTTTTTCGTCTCTTCGCTTGCTTTCGGCTTGGCCGAAGCTGCCGACTCCGTCGTTTTCTTTTTGGTCGATCGGTTGCTGCTCGATGCCGACACAGTTGATTCCCCTGATCCCAATGTCGGGGAGTTGTTCAGCTTTGCTACTACATTGCCGGACACGCCCATTTCCGCTTGCAAGGAATCGCGAATCAGATCGAGCTTCTCTTTTTCCAGGAACGTATAGCCGCCTTGCCAATAAGCGCCGTTGTCCAGCGTCGTCAGCGTCGAAGCGCTAAATCCTTTGAAGTCGTACGCGAGTCCCTTAATTTGTTCTTTGGACAGGTCCGTATGTATATGCTTTTTCCCTACGTCCATGATGTTGAAAACTTTGGTCAATCCATCCAGGGAGCCTACCTTGTCAACGACGGCACGAATCACTTCCTGCTGGCGTCGATTGCGGTCGAAATCGCTGGAGTAATACTTGGTTCCCCGATTGTCGTGGCGGTGGCGTACATAACCAAGCGCCTGCTCGCCATTCAGCTTCTGCAGTCCAGGATTGAGGTTGATGTGCGTATCGTCAGTCGGATCGTCGTAAACGAGCTTGCGGTCGACATTGACCTCGACACCGCCCAGCTCGTCGATCACAGCTTTGAAGCCATCAAAATCGACCGCTACGTAATGTTCGATGGGAATCCCCAAAATTTCGTTCAATGTTTTCTTCGTGAGCGAAATTCCGTCCTCTGTCGGCGTCTGCTTGTTTCGCTCGGCCTGTCTGCGCTCAGCCTCGCCGTTGGCGTAAACCGAGTTGATTTTGTGATAATCGCGATATCCCGGAATTTTCACACGCGTATCGCGCGGGATGGAGACCATCGTTACTTTTTTCGTCTCCGGGTTGGCTACCGCGACAATCATCACGTCCGTGTTCATCGAGCCTGTCTCTGGCCGTGAATCGGAGCCGAGCAAGACGAAGGACATCGGCTTGTCAGAATGATAGACCGGGTCCACATTTTTGGATACTTCAGAGGTAAAACCATTTTCTACAGGGCTCGTTACTTCGTCCAGAGTGTCTTCAATTTTCCAATAAATTGCTCCAGCGACACCGCCGACCAGCAACAGAACCGTCAAGGCGAAGATCGTCAGGAATCTGCGCAGCTTCCGGCTACGGGTTGGCTGCTGCTTCTTCTTGCGCGGAGCAGAAGCGCGTGTTTTTGCAACAGTTTCTGGCATATGTATCAATCTCCTTGTTCGCGCACGCTTTTTGACAAAAGAAAAGGGAGGCACAATTGGGAACAGTGCCACTTAACCAGATGAACTAATATTTTCTTCTGTTGGTAATCATCTGATTCAGGTATTGTACCATAGGATTGTCTGCATTTGTAGAAAAATGTTCCTTTCACGCAAAACTCCCCTACCGTTTTTGTCGATAGAGGAGTTTTTTTCTGTGAAAAACGTCCCGGCATTTTTTGCCGAAAAAAGAGGTGACCGCTTGCGTTGGGCAAAGCGGTCACAATCGGTTTGCTGTTTATTGCAGACCTTTTGGCGCCTGGCTAAAACCTTGCACTGGCCCATCTGGCTGCTTTTGCTTGGAGCGGTGCGAATCGCCGCCTTGACGCACGTGGCTTTCTTGCTTGCCGTTCACATCGTTTGACTTCTTTTCCATGTACACTCCTCCTTGGGACAAAATACCCAATTAGTGTACGCCGTTCTATGTACCCTCATTCCCGCTCGAAAATTTGCATCTCTTTTCCAGTAAAAGACTGTTTTCGCTGCATGAGCAGTTCCAGATTGTAAGGGCGATGTTTGTCGCGGCTCATTTCCGCAAGCGCCATTCCGTAGGCCGCTTGTTCCCGCAGCAGGGGCGTCCGATGCTGCGCAAAAAGAATGCCCGCGGCAAAAGCGTCGCATGCCGCTTCGCGAATCGGCGCAGGAGGAGCGGCGATCCAGATCGATTCGGCTTCCCGGCACAAATACAGGCCCGCTTCGCCGCAGTTGATCATCAGCTGGCGCACGCCTTGTTCGAGCAATCGTTTCGCGCATACTTCCACATCGTTAAAGGAATGCAGCGATTGGCCGGACAATATTTCTATCTCATCAATGCTCGCAATCAGCACATGCACCCCATGCAAAAGGGGCCGCCATTTTTCCGCCTTTTTCACGGAGACAGGATCGACAGCAACGATTTTTCCCAGCCTGTTTGCCTCTTCCAAAAAGGCGTGCATGACCGGCACGGGCAAGTTTGCATCCATAAACAGGCCGGCAGCTTGCGGCAGGCGCTCCATAGCCTGACGGACAAGCTCCTCTGTCCACGCCTCGTTGACTTCCATGTCTGCCACTGCTGTGTACAGCTCTCCGTCGAGATCGCGAATCGCCAAATACCTGCCAGTCGATTTGCCAGCAATCCGCAACATCCCGTGGGTCGATACTCCGCTTTTGGCCGTCACTTGCCGCAGCCATTCCCCGTCAGCATCCTCTCCCACAAGAGCAAAAAGCTGTACTTCTTCCCCAAGCCATCCCAGATTTTCTGCCACATTACGAGCTACTCCGCCTGCCACTTGCTGAACATGCCCCGGATTGCTCGTTCCAGGCAGCAATCTGGCAGAAGTGACTCCTTGCACGTCCACATTGGCTCCACCCACGCATAGCCAGTATTCGGTAATCCCTTTCAGCACTTCGGCACTCCTCCCAGCCTTTTGCTCATGGTCTCGTCCTTCATCTTTTCGACAACGCATTTGCATTTACCTACCGATCCCAAAACTTCATCGTGGAAGACGAAGCGTATATCTCGTCGGCATATTCCATCCAGACAGTGATGACGCCTCCAGCCCATCCGTGCTACAGTGAGAAAAAGTCAACGGCAACTTCTCACTGAACAAGAAGCTGCACGATTTTCCCACTCTGAATAATGGAGATGAACTGACATGAGTGCCACATCGACACCGCTGCAAGCGTCTGGGGCAACAACAGCAGCACCTACCGTGTATCGCATGCTGTTTGCCATCAGTCTCGTTCATTTGCTGAACGACAGCTTGCAAGCGGTCATTCCGGCCTTGCTTCCCATCGTGGAAAAAAATCTGGCGTTGACCTTCACACAAGTCGGCTTCATTCTTTTGGTCATGAACTTGACTGCATCCGTCTTGCAGCCTGTTGTCGGTTACTTCTCCGATCGCAAGTCACAGCCGTTTCTGCCTCCGCTTGCCTTGCTCGTCTCCGGGCTCGGGATGCTCGCTCTCGCTTTTGCAGGCAGCTACTCCTTCGTTCTCGTCGCTGTTGCCTGTGTCGGTATCGGCTCCGCTGTCTTTCACCCGGAGGCGTCCCGTTTTGCGCATCAGGCATCCGGCCCGCGCCGCGGCTTGGGGCAATCGATTTTTCAGGTCGGCGGAAACGCAGGCCAAGCGCTTGCTCCGCTCATGACGATTCTCGTCTTCGCCAATCTCGGCCAGCCGGGAGCGGCCTGGTTTTTGCTTCCGGCGGTTTTGGCAAGCGGCGTTCTGCTTTACGTGGCGCTGTGGTATCGCGGTCAACAAAGGCTGAAAAAAGCCGCTGCCGCGGTCGTGACGTACACGAACCGAAAGCAGCGGCTCGTCGCCTTGTGGCTGCTCATCCTGATCGTCAGCGTCCGCTCCTGGATGAATGCGGGCTATCAGAGCTTTTATCAATTTTACTTGATGTACGTCAAACATATGGATTATTCCAGCGCCCAGCTAGTTGTGTTCGGCTTCCTGCTCGCCGGAGCCATCGGCACCTTTTTTGGCGGACCTCTGTCGGACCGATTCGGAAAACGCAATCTGCTGATTCTCTCGACACTCGGCGCGTTGCCGTTGACCTTGCTGACGCCTTACGTCTCCGGCTTCTGGTCTTTTCCCCTGCTGCTCGTAAGCGGCTTCATCATGCTGTCCAGCTTTTCGGTCACCGTTGTTTATGCCCAGGAGCTTTTGCCAGGCAAAATCGGCACCGTGTCCGGCTTGATTATTGGCTTGGCTTTCGGCATGGGCGGCATGGGTGCTCTCGCTTTTGGCTACTTGGCAGATATGTTCGACCTTGGCTTCGTCATCACCCTCTGCTCGGTGCTCCCGTTAATTGGTCTGGTCGGATTTTTGCTGCCGAAAGACAAGACCTTGCAATCGTGGGTGCAATAAAAGCACGCTTTTGCGTCAAAAGAAAAAACCCGAGGAGCGATTCCTCGGGTTTTGTTTTTATACCAAGACGCCAGTCGGCACACCCAGCAAATGGGCAATCGCTGGCGGATACAGCTCAGGCGTGCTGTACAGACGCCAGTTGCCATCCTCGCCTTTGCCAAACACGCCGGAAATCATCCAGTCAGGCGCCAGCACGTCTTTTCCGTCAGCAGCGATAGCCAACGTGATTTTTTCACCATCAGGACGTTTGGCAACCCAGCCGTTTGCGGCTGTATCCAGCAAGAGCAGCGTTTCCTCCGCTACTTCTTTCGGAGCGGAAGTGTTGCCGTACAAGTTCTGATTGGCTTCCTTTTCCAGTACGCCACGCAAACGGTATGCTTCTGGCAGCGTCTCTTTCAGCTCTGCCAGCAAAGACTGCATGTTCGCGTACAAGGCACTGGCTCCTTGCTTGTCCAGCCACTTGAAGAATGCGGTCAGAACAGACAGCAGGTTTGTTGCCAACGTTTTCGTCGCAGCATCTGCACGTGTAAAAATGTCATGAACGAGGAAATAAGCAAGCTCCTCCTTGCGCAGCTGCTCCCAGGTAAACGCAGGGCCAAACGCGCCTCTGACAAAAGAGCGGAAGTTGTTCATAACCTCATCATATTTTTTGACCGTAGCTTCCGACTTGCCTTCTGTCATCTCTTGCACGAAGCGATTGATGTCAGCGAGTCGGTCAGGATGCACGGTGTACACACTTTCTGGCAAGCCTTCGATCAATGGTCGGTTGAGCAGGTTGTTCACGTGCAGGCTGGCATTGGACAGGCTCAGGCGCGGACGGAGCATGTCCATCCGAATGAAACGGGCAATGCCTTGTCCTACTTTGTGATCCTGTTCCATTTGCACCAGGAGGCTTTCCAGCTTGGCGTGAAGCTCTTTGCTGTCTGACGCCGCCACCAAAACAGGAGGCAGGTCGTCGAGCGCATCCTGCGGGTTCACCAGCCATTTTTCCGCAAAATACGTCTGCACAGCCCATTGCAATACTTTTGGCGGCAATGTCGGCTGGCTCGTAATGAACAAGGTTCCTTTGGACAGTCTGGAACCAGTCGAGGTCAGGACGCGAATCTCTTCCTCTTTTTCGTAAGCGAGCAGCAAAAGCAGCTGCGCCACTTCCTCCAGCTCCGAAGCGTATCCTTCCAGATACAGCTTGTCGCCTTCCAAAATTGCCTCTGCCTGCACTTCATACAGTTCAAGCAACGCATCTTTCAGCGCCGGGAACAGATGCTCTTCCTTGCGTGTCGCATATACCCAGATTTCCTTGGCGCCATCGGACTTTTTCAGCTCGAAAGCTGGATTGGCCTCGATCGCTTTGGAAAGCTGATCGCGATTGGGCAACACATACGTGCGGCGCAGCAAGGTGCCTTGACCAGATGCTGGCTGTTCGCTGCCTGTTTCTGTCCCGCCGAACTGAACGATGAAACGGTACAGCTCCGTCGTATACACTCTTTTGCCCGCGTCTTCTGCCGCATGCTCCACTTCCGGATGCTGATTCAGCCATTCCAGCAAGCTTTCTTTGACATGCGGCTGCAAAATGATGCTGCCGGAAAAGAGCATGTTGCGCAAGCCGAGGTTCAACAGGCGACCGACGATCATCTGGCCTGGCATGACATTCAGGCTATTGGAACGCAAAATGTAATGCTTTTCCAAAGTGAGCGGATGTTGAACCGTCATGACATCGCGGTCTACTTCCGTGATCTCGTATACGTTCAGATGCAAGCCTGCAAAAGCACGACGGAGGTCAGGCTCCATCCGGCGGCCGTGCTGCTTGATGTAGTTCTCCAGCAGCGTGCTTCCGCCTGTTCTCACATCCAGGACACACCAGTTGAAGAAATGCGCAGCCCACTCTGGACGCGTGACTTCTTCTTCGGTCAAGCCCACTTCTGCTGCAAAACGGCTGCGCGCTTCGGAAATGGTCTCGCTGGTGACATTGCCACCTACGAAATGGTTCAGACGCTCGACCCAGCCTGCATATTCTTTCTGCAATTTTTGTTCATGACGGCTGCGCAGTTCGGTAATCGGTGTAACGACTCCGCAGCACTTCTTGTATTTTTTTCCGCTCCCGCACGGGCACAGTTCGTTTCTTCCTACTGACATAGAGGGTTTGGATCTCCTTTCCATCCCACGCGGCATGCGCGGGGAATCCTACACAATCCCCCTATATTACCGCATTTTCCATCATGTGTTCAAGTGTTCTCGTTTTGGCTCATGTGCGATTCCCACATCGCCGTTGCCTTCCCACTGGGAAATAAACAGCTCCAGACGGTTCATCAAGCGGACGATGCGCTGCTTTTCGCTCATGCATGTAGATATAGCAGAGAGCTGGTTGGCGGCAAAAAGTTCCACCACTTCCCGCTCCATGTCTTGAAGGCGAATCCGATAACTCGCGATGATGTCGCGCAGCAAATCAAATCGCTGTTCCAACCGGATCATGGCCTCAAGTTTACTCATTGTTGCTCACTGGTTGCCAGTACTTGCTGAATGCCAAGTACGATTTGCTCATGCTTATGTTTCTCTTTCATCAGCACTTCTATAGCTTGCATATTGCTTTGTTGGAAATGCGCGACGACTTCCTGGGACATCTCCTGATTGCGGCCTTCCAGGCGGCTGATTGCTTCTTGCAGCAATTGTTGTACTTCCTCCAGCACTCGTACATTCGTAGCGTTTGTCATGTTCGTTTCCTCCTTGGTAAAAATTGTTTCTTCTTGTTTCGGTTCCTGATGCAACGGGCTTGCTGTTTCGGGTGCAACTTCCTCTGTTTCATTCTCGATGACGGCTATCGATTCAGAAGAGTCCGCCGCTGCGATTTCTTCCGCAGCCAGCTCCTCATCGGTTTCCTCACTGCGAACAATGATATACAGCGTTTCTCCCTCGACCCGGAATCGGTCATCCAGCAGGGGCAGAAAAGCGGCATCCCCGGCGATCCCCACCTCTTGCTCCAGAAAATGGACAAGCGAGCGGGCAGCTACGTGCGTGATGCCGTTATCCCGGCAATAATCGTAGACTTGGTCGTTTGCCTGCGTCCACTCTGCCAGGAACCATCGGTCGTCGCCTTGATACTGAACAAAGCGAGGGTCGCGTTCCAATTGCAACATGCGAAGGATCTGATTCCAGCCAAACTGCGTCTGACGGCGCAACTCAGCGACGATCTGTTCCAGCTTTTTAGGCGTTTGGGTATCGCGCAAAAAGCGGTGCGCCAAATCGTACACCTGATGCGGCTGGTAAGTGATCTCCACGATCGCCTCCGAGCTGGCAATCCGTACAGGCGACTGCTCCATCTTCAACACTTTATCAAGTAGTGTCGCGCTATCCAGATCCAAAAAAGCCGTCAGCTCATTCACTTCCATCCGGGAGCAAATCTCCGTACGTGGGAGGGAGCGCTCGCCGGACCGGAACACCTTTTTGACAATACTTGGTAGGGTATAGGTTGGCCGTTTCATGCACTTTCTCCTTCTCGTGATCGGCATTTTTGCCAAATCAAATGGGAATCAAGAAGATATTCTACAAAAAGCAAAAAAATCCTACTAGCTGTGAAGTGTTTGTCTATTTTGAAAAGAAAGGCATGGGACAATCCATGCAAACAACCCGGCAGCACACAGCCACGCCGGGTCGTTGCCTGTTTTGGTTACTCGGTCAGCTCACGCCAGTTGCCCGCTACTTCGCCTGTTTTGGCTTCCACCTGCAACGCTTCCGTATCCGCCGTCGGCACATACGCGAGCTGCGGAGTGGCAGCTGTCTGCCCGCCGATCTGCGGATAGAAGTACGCAAGGCGCAAAGCAGCATGCTTCAGCAACATCTCTTTGGCTCGCTCCTGACCGATGACCCCTTGTTTGTCCAACGCGGCTGGCATCGCGGCTGTTTCGTTCACCTTTGCTTTGACGACGTTCCCTTTTTTCGCGTCTACTTCGATGGTAAACAGCGGAGTTTTCGCGCGGATTCCATTGGCCTCGGGATAAAAATCGTACTGGTAGAGCGGCCGCACCACATTTTGATCGGCCCATCCGGGCAAGTAGTCAACCGGGCGGGTTTGTTTGACCACAAAGCTCTGTTCCCTGGACAACAAATTCGTTTCTGCAAAACGGAGGGCCAACGCTTTTGCTTCATCTTCACTCAGCGGTTTTTCCCGTTCGCTTTGGGCCGAGCCATCCAGGGAAAAGGCAAGCAATGACTTCGATTTCCGCTCTACCAGCACGGAGGCACTCTGGTACATTCTCGCGTTCCACTCGTACAGATCGGTGTCGCGTTTCTTTTGTTTCACGGATGGGGCCTCGAATGTCAGGCTGCTCATTTTCAGCGCGAAGTTCTTCGCAAGCCACTCTTCCATTTTAGTGCGATCGCCCCAGCTTGAGTTGCCAGCGGTTCCTTTCAGCTTGACGGTTTCCGTTGCCGTGACAGTGACTTCCGGGACGATTTCTCCGGTCAGGGCATCCACAACCGGGAGCTTGACCGGCTCGTATACGAGCTTGCCCGCAGCGGTATCGTAAACAAGCTGCACGTCCAGGTCATTGCCCCACGCGCTCGCCGCCTTTTCCAGAGCGATCGCTTTTTTCGGGTCAGCTACCTCCGTTGCCAGTGGAAGCTTCTTTTTCTCTTGCCAAAAGTGCACAATCTGTCCCGAAGCATCGATATAGGCGCGACCCATCTCCTTTTTCACCCAGACGCCGTTGAGCACCGGATAAAACGGCACGACTGCCAGGCGGTCGAGTCCCGCTTTCCGCTCTGTAGAGAGCATGGGCTGTGTCGCTATGACGATATGGTCAGGCACGTTCTCGCGAATAAAATCCGTCAGCTTTTTGTAGGTTGCTTGTTTGTCCCACTTTTGCTGATCACGGTCAGCGCCATTCAGTTTTAAGGAAGTAATGTTTCCATCTGCATCGACGACGAGATCGAGAAAAATATTTGCGGTAATCACGCTTTTTCGGTCGGACAGAGCAAGGATCGTCTCGGACTTGCTGCCTTTTCCGATCGCATCGACGTGCAGGTCGGACAAAAGCGGCACGTAATCTTCCTTCAAATCGACCAAAAGCTTGCGTATATCGTCAGGCAGCGGCATGACTTCGAGATCAGATTTGCCGTCGTAGGCATAGACAGGTGCCGCTGTTCCAATCGCAGCTCCCGGCACGGCGAGAACTGTCGCCACCAGCATTACTTCAATCATTTTGCTGCTTTTTTTCATAGCAAACTCCTCCTTTGCAAGCCAATCTTGTAGTAAGACGGTACAGGAAGGAAAAGGTTTCAGAAAATTTGTTCGGCACAAAAAAGCCAACTGCCTGATTCGAGCAGTTGGCTTTCTGGTTTTGGTGCTTTTCCTTTTTCATGCTGCCAGATGACGATTAGTAGCCTCGCCAAACTTTTCGTCTGAGCACACCTGCGTACGCCCACTCGTCTTCCTCGCCCATGTCGGCGAGTGTTTGCCCGAGTGCGTTCATTTTGCTGTCGATCTGGTCCAGGTAATGGAACAAGACAGCCGTCGGAGTCTTGCCGGATACGGCGCTTCCCCAGCCGTTCTCCACTTCCCCATGATGACTCAAAATGCAATGTTTGAGATGAAGCACCTCGGCGTCTCCGAGCGGAATGTCCAGCTTGCGGCAAATGCCGCTGACCATCTCGACGCCCATCACCAGATGGCCGATCAGCTGGCCTGGCGTGGTGTAGTCCGGCGCAATCGGGTCTGACAGCTCGTACAGCTTCCCGATATCGTGCAGGATGCAAGTGGCGTAGAGGACATCTCTATCGACCTGCGGATAGAGCGGAAGCAAGCTTTGCGCCGCTGACAGCAAGGAAACGATATGTTCCAGCAGTCCGTGGTAGTAATTGTGGTGCATTTTTACCCCTGCCGGGTACTGCCTCAGCCGCTCGCTGATTTCCTCCGTAGCCAACGCCTCGCGGATAATCGCTCGCAGCGTGTCGCTTTTCAAGCTGTCTACCGTCTGCATGAGCTTCGTCCACAGCTCGTCCACCGGAACCGGGGATACAGGGATCAGCGACTCCATCAGCACTTCATCCGATGCGGCTGCCGGGCGAATGCGCTGGATCACCAGCTGCTTTTTCCCGCGGTACATCTGGACGGCGGCGTCGATTTTCACCACAGATTTTACGGCGATCCACTCTTTCATTTCAGGGCTGACATCCCACAGCTTGGCCATGAGCGTGCCGGAGCGATCTCCCAGCTCCAGATTCAAATACTCGCTCTGGTTGCTCGCCACGCCAGCCTCTTTGCTTTTCACCAGGCAAAAGGCGACGACTCTCTCTCCCTCTTGATAATCCAGCAAATATTTTGTCATTCGTGTCCCATCCTGTTTATTTTTTTCGGAACAGTGTCTCTTCCAGCTTTTTCACGATTTTTTTGCCAACGAGGTCATCTGCCGACTTTACGACCTTCGTAATGACACCGAGCAAGTCTTCCTTGCCATTCCAATGCTCGCGCACGATTTTTTCATCCACGTCCACCAAAATTCGCCGCAGGGCGTAAACTGCCAAAACGACGTCGTCCAAAAGCCCGACGCCGCCGACGAGCGCTTCCGGGATAAAATCGATCGGCGTGATGAAATAAGCGACCGCCACCCCGGCAATCGCCTTGGACTGAACGCCTACCCGCTTGTCCAGAAGCAGACGGGCGAGCAACACGAACAGATCCGGCGCCAACAAAATATAGTTCGCTGCCGTGTCATTGACGCCTTTGTCTTTGATGAAAGCTTCGATTTTGGCCCGCAGTTTGTCGTAGAAACGCTGATGCACCTCGGGTAATTGTAGCGGAACCAACTGCTCAGGCTCGCGAATCACTGGCAGGTTATTGTCTTGCCGATTCTCTTCACTCATTGCATTCCCCTCCGTTTTTGTTTCTTCAAACTTGCCCGATGCCGCAAATAAGACCAGCCGGCAATGATTGCAAACAATGCGATAAAGAATATAGCCAGATTGCGCGAGATGAGATCGAACAGTTCATCCCAGCGCTCTCCCAACTGCCAGCCCAAGGTGACGAACAACAGGCTCCAAAACAGCCCGCCCGTATACGTGTACAGCAGAAATGTCGGAAACGGAAGTCTCGTAATTCCCGCGAAGTAGGCGGTAAACTGTCGCACCCCAGGGATAAAATAGCCGAGCGGCAGCGCCCATTTTCCTACCCGATTGAACCATTCTTCCGTTTTTTTGTAGACGGTGTATCCCATGCCGAGCCGCTTCCCGTACTTCTCTAAAAAAGGGAAGCCCAGCTTTCGCCCGATCCAGTAGGCCGTCGTCATCGCTGATATCGAGCCGAGAAAGCAGACGAGAAAAGTAGGCCAATAAGCCAATTGACCTGTCGAAACCAGAAAACCGGAAAAAACGAGCAGCGTTTCTTCTGGCAGCGGCATCCCCAAAATTCCCAGAAAAAACAAGCCAAACAAGGCTCCGTATCCGTATTGCGCAATGTAGTCGCCAAATGTAGTCATCACTTCTGCCATAACTTCCACCACTTTTCTTGCGGGTCTGCCCTCTCCATTATGCCAAAAGATAGCAGCATTCACAAATGAACGCTCCTCTCGGTCGGCGTGGACAAAGGGGTATCAATTTTTGCCAGGAGAACTGGACATACTTGTGTTAATTGGCTTCCCCCAAGCGAAGCCTTTTTTGGGAAAAACAGAACATGAGTTCAGACAAAAGAGAGGCAACTATGTGGAACAAACTGTACCGCAAACTGAAATTCGAATACTACAAGCTGATCAGAATGAAAGGGGCGCCTTCTTTTGTCGCCCGCGGCTTTTCCGTCGGGATTTTTGTCGAGTTCATTACCCTGCCCACCTTCGGCCTCGCTTTTTTGCTGCTCTTTCCGCTGGTCAGGCTGTTTCGCGCCAGCCTGCCTGCGGGTTTGATCGCGTTTGTCATCGGAAAACTCGTGCTGCCTATCTTCATGGTCGTGAACTACAATATTGGGTACGCTTTTGTCGGAAAACCGTTACAGTCTCCCCCCGCCCCTCCGCACGAAGCGTGGCCGCAATGGCTTGTCTGGATGAAAGAAAAAGGGTTGGCCTACTTCACAGGAAGCGCGATTATGGGCCTGGTCGTCGCAGTCGCCAGCTATTTTTTGGTACATGGCGCTCTTCTGATGTATCGCCGGAAAAAACTGCGCCGCTCCGTGACCCACGGCCGCACCTCTCCCTGAAAATTCGGCGGCTCCACCGCTTCGCATTAGAAAACTTGGCTGCGCCAAGCCTGCGGCGCAGCTTTAGTTGCACTTATACTGGATAAGAATCTTATATCTGTATAAAAAAGACCGGAACTGACAATTTCTTGTCCGTCCGGTCTTTTTTATGTACGCAATCTTGCGTTACGCCAAGTAGCCTTTATCCCGCAGTTGCTCGATGATTTCTGCAACAGTAGCGTCTTGTTTCAACAGTTCCATCGTAACTTCCACTTGTTCCGGGGACAGGCCGTTCGCTCCGAGGCTTTCTTTTACCAACACGTCGTTAGGACGGCGGAAATACGTTTGCAACGTACGTTTCACGCGGCCTTCGAGGCTCGTTCTCAGCATCAATTCAGTCGTCGACATCTGTTCCACCTCTTTCCTAGAAAGTTTTGTGCGTAACTTCTATTATCGTACAAAACTGCCTAATAATCAACCTGTCAGTGAAACAGCTTCCTTCATCAGCACGATGCGGTTTTGCTCGTGGGAATCTTGCAAATACTGGCCGATCGGCGCACCGTCGTAGGAGATTTGCCGAAAGCTCTCTGCCAGCGCTTCCTCGCTCGTCCCCGCCGCTACGCCTTCGAAAATCAGCTTCCGGGCAGCAAGCAAATACTCTTGGTCCCGTCTGATCCGGTGCAAAATTGACTCGCGCCCTTTTGCCGGGACGCCATGCCCCGGAATGAGCTCTTCAACCTCGCCGTCCACGACCAGCTTTTCAATCGCTTGCAAGCTCGACAAGTACGCGCTGCTGTCGTCCACAAACGGAAATTCCAGGTTGGAAAGCATGTCGCCGACGACCAGCAGTTTTTGCTCGCAAAAGAGCGTCGCCAGCTGATCAACCGTATGGCCGGGAACCGGGATAAACCGCACTTCTTCCCATGCTTCCACCTGCTCGACCAGCTTGTCAAACGCGGGAGGATTCAGCTCGTACGGACGATTCACATAATACGAGCCGTCAAACTTCCTCGCCTTCTGCAGCTTTTTGGCAAGCCGCTCAGGGTCGGTAATTTTTTTGTGCCCAATCAGCTTGGCATCGGCAAATCGGGGATAGCCCACAATATGGTCCCAGTCGCCATGCGTCAAGACGAGAACAAGCTCCCGTCCGTTTCGCGCACTTTGCACATACTCGGCAATCGCCTCGATCTCGTGCGGAAAATAGGCCGGGTCAAACAAATACAGTCGGTCAGGCGTCGAAACGACCGCACTCGTCGTCTGCCACAGGCAGCTCGTAAACAGCTTGTAATCGCTCATCTTAAATACCTGGCATCAGGTTGCGTTTGTGTTCGGATATGCGGTGCAAGTAATCGATGCGCTCTTTTGCTTCCGGTCTGGTTTCTCCGGTAATCAGCAGGCGGTCGAGGTCTTCGTACGTAAAGCCCATTTCCTGCTCATCCGTTTGGCCTTCCCACAAATCGGCGGAAGGAGCTTTCGTAATGATCGCATCCGGCACGCCAAGTGCAGCGGCGAGAATGCGCATTTCGTGCTTGGTCAGGCTCGCTACCGGGTTGAAGTCAGCCAGACCGTCTCCGCCTTTTGTCATGTAGCCGACATGAATCTCGCTGCGGTTGCACGTATCGGCAACCAGATAGCCTTTCTGGTTGGCTACGGCGTACAGCACGGTCATGCGCAGGCGCGCTTTTGTATTTCCTTTTGTCTTGTCGTCGAGCGCGAGCACTCCTTCAATAGCTGGAACAAGCGCATCGTACGCAGCTCCGACATCGACTGTATGCAAATTCATTCCGATCGCTTCAGCCAAACGCTGTGAATCTTCGGCGTGAACGTTTTGCGAATACGCTGGCAGCCAGATGCCAACGACTCGTTCGCGGCCCAGGGCACGCACGCACAAAGCCGCTGTTACGGCGCTGTCGATCCCGCCGGAAATGCCTACGACTACGCCGCCCAGCCCGTTTCCGTCAATCTGCTCGCGAATAAATGCGACGCGTTTTTCGATATCGTCCTTTACATGAATCTGGTAGTTCGCCAGATGTTCTTGAAACTTGTCCACGCTACCTACCCCCAGGTTGTTTAGTTCTTCCTCATCCTACCATGCCGTTTTCACTGTGGCAATTAGCCCCAAACAGGTCTACACTGTATACTGTATAGAGAGCATTTGAACTTACGCGAGGACAAGGAGAGAGTCGATGATTATCCTCAAGACACCCGAAGAAATCGAACTGATGCACGCAGCAGGCAAGATTTTGGCTGCCTGCCATCGCGAGATTGCGAAGATGATTCGTCCTGGGCTAACCACTTGGGAAATTGAACAATTTGTAGAAGAGTTTTTGGCGAGCCACGGCGCAACACCGGAACAAAAAGGCTTCCACGGCTACCCGTACGCCACCTGCGCTTCCGTTAACGACGTGATTTGCCACGGCTTCCCGAAAAAGGAACCGCTGCGCGATGGAGATATCGTCACGATCGACATGGTTGTGCGCAAAAACGGCTGGCTGGCGGATTCGGCCTGGTCGTACGAAGTGGGCACCGTCTCACCGGAAGCGAAAAAGCTGCTGGAAGTCACGGAAAAATCACTGTACCTGGGCATTGAACAAGCGGTTGTCGGCAACCGGATCGGCGACATTTCCCACGCGATTCAAACGTACGCCCAAGCACAAGGCTACTCGGTTGTACGCGACTTTACCGGCCACGGAATCGGACAGGAAATGCACGAGGAGCCGTTCGTTCCGCACTTCGGCCCTCCAGGACGGGGTCAGCGCCTGAAAGAAGGCATGGTCATCACGATCGAGCCGATGCTCAATATCGGCACCTACCACGCCACTGTCGATGCCGACGGTTGGACGGCCAGAACCCGCGACGGCAAGCTGTCTGCCCAGTACGAGCACACGATTGCTATTACGGCGAACGGGCCGGTTATATTGACGAAGCAATAAGTACAGGACTCAGTTGCATTGCTCAATCCATCTGCCAACGAGTCAAGGGTTTGCCTCACCTCACTCCCTTGACTCCGCTGGCTATGGTAAATCTACATTCTCGCCATTTTCATATGGCCCTCCCCCATTTCGCCATCAGCAACAGCTCTTTGTCTCCTCATTCCCGTTCTCGGATTCAGGCGTGCAGCAAACTGCTGCAATCTCCCTATGAGTATCTGCATCTGCTTTCGTGTAAAAGAACTCCCACTCGTTTCCATCCGGGTCGTGTACCCAGAATTTATCCTGGGTTGCATAACAGCAGGTAATGTTCCTTTCATCTTTATTCGAAAAAAGATTGCGCTTCTCCAAACGTGTTTTATGGATGAGGACGTCCTCTGTCGAAGCGACTTGAAATCCAAAGTGGCTCACTTGATTCCCGGTCACTTCACGGCTTACATTCAGCGTAAAATTCAAAGCTGGAGAAGACAGAAGAAACTTCGCGTAATCAGGCTTTACTTTGACAGGTTCAGCGTCAAACAGCTTAGAGTAAAACGCGATCGACTTCTCCAGATTTGTTACGTTAATCCCAATATGAGCATACAACATGACTGTTCCTCCTCAATATCAAAAAATTTTGATGTTTTGAATAAAAAAATTTTAGCAACAAGTGTTGCTAGACCGGAACACACAACAAAGCTCTTCGGAAAGAAGGTGATTGATCTGAGTTTCGTTTAGCTGATAGTAGTTCCATGTTCCATCCGTTTCTTTTTGGATGAGATTGGCATCGAGAAGGATCTTGAGATGATAGGACAGTTTGGACTGTGCCATATCCATCACTTCTGCCAAATCACATACACAAACCTTGCCGCGCTGCGTCAGTTCGTACATGATTTGCAGTCGCTTCCGATCCGCAAGAGCTTTAAATTTGGCTTCATATTGTTCAAATGTCCCGCTTATATCTCCTTGCTTCATCCTGTCTCACCTGCATCAACTTTTTTTGATGTATTAACTGTATCACCAAAATCTTGCAAAAGCAACGGATTACATCAATTTTTTTTGATATTGGAAAATGCCCCCGCTTACCTATCCGAGAACCGGGGGCATTTCATGTTATTTTCCTGCTTCCACGAACTGGACGACACGCTTCCTGATGGCATCACGAACGGTTCGGAACTGCTCCTTTACTTCCTCCTCTGTCCCTGTTGCCTTGGCTGGGTCATCGAACCCCCAATGCAGCTTGATTGCGTTTTCGTTCGGGATCAAAGGGCAATTCTCATCTGCATGCCCGCATAACGTAATGACGTAATCCGCTTTTTTCAAAATGACAGGATCAATCTTGTCGGAAGTGTGATGGCTGATATCTACTCCTGCTTCTTTCATCACATCTACAGCCCGGGGATTCAGCCCATGCGCTTCTAGCCCCGCACTCATCACCTCGTACTTTCCCCCGCCAAGCGCTTGTAAAAAACCGTGGGCCATTTGGCTCCTGCAAGAGTTGCCCGTGCAAAGAAAATAGACGAATGCTTTGTTAACCATGTTGGACTCTCCTTTACTTTTGGCCTGGATGAAAATACTTCTTCTGAAACCAAAGTGCCAAATTCACGAGTGCAATCATCACGGGCACCTCTACCAGTGGGCCGATCACCGCAGCAAACGCAGCCCCGGAGTGGAGCCCAAAGACGCCCACGGCAACAGCGATGGCCAATTCGAAATTGTTGCTTGCAGCGGTGAACGCCAGCGTAGAGGTTACTGGATAAGGAGCTCCTGCCTTTTTCCCCATGAAAAACGACACCAAAAACATAATGACAAAGTAAATCAACAGTGGAATCGCAATCCGCACAACATCCAGCGGAAGCGCGACGATGACGTCCCCTTTGATCGAGAACATGACAATGATCGTAAACAGCAGAGCGTTCAACGTGATCGGACTGATTTTTGGGACAAACACGCTCTCGTACCAGGTACGCCCTTTTCGGTGGACCAACGTATAGCGTGTGATCATCCCTGCAAGAAACGGCACCCCCAAATAAATAAAGACGCTTTTGGCTACTTCAGCGATAGTTATGTCAACCACCATCCCCTGCAAACCGAACCACTCTGGCAAAACTGTAATGAAAATGTACGTATAAACGGAATAGAACAAGACCTGAAAGATTGAATTGAAGGCAACCAGTCCCGCCGCGTATTCAGTGTCTCCCTTACAAAGATCGTTCCATACAATGACCATTGCAATGCAGCGAGCGAGCCCAATCATCATGAGACCTACCATGTACTCGGGATAGCCTTGCAAGAAAACAATCGCTAGCACAAACATTAAAATCGGACCAATCACCCAGTTCTGTACAAGGGATAACCCCAGCACTTTCCCGTCGCGAAACACCCGCCCCAATTCTTCATAGCGCACCTTTGCAAGCGGCGGATACATCATCAAAATGAGCCCGATTGCGATCGGAATAGATGTAGTTCCGACCTGAAATTGATTCAGGATGGCAACCGTATCAGGAATGAAAACGCCGACTCCAATTCCGAATGCCATGGCAAGAAATATCCACACGGTCAAATAGCGATCTAGGAAAGACAAGCGCTTTCCTATGTGTTTACCCACTTTTGCCCCTCCTTTCTTACTCGCACGTCACTAGCAAACCTTGCTTACCAAGTTCCTCGATCTCGGCAGAAAGGTCAGGCAATTGACTCAATCCGTATCCTACTTCTGCCAATCTGCTTCGATTCAAGGAATAAATCACCCACTGGCCTTTTCGAGTTTCCGTGACAAATCCAGCAGCCTTGAGCCGCCCGACATGCTTAGATACCGCTGGCTGAGAAATTTTGAAGATCGGAACAAATTCACAAACACAAAAGTCCCGGAGCTTCAATAAAGCAATCATCTTCAGCCTCGTGGGATCGCCCAGCGCTTTTAGACTGTCTGCCAACTCCAAAATGTCCATGCTCCATATCCCTCCTCTCTTCACAAAGAGTATAATATAACTATAAGGTTATGAATCGTTTTTACGGGTTTCTTTACAAATCCTTTACACTGGAACCAGATCGCAAATGTGCTGCCACAACCGATCGAAACATTGACAGCAGCCTCCCCTCCCCGTAAGATGCAAGTACGTTTGTTACTAACCAGTAACATTCTGACACCCCAAAAGGAGGGTTCCCTTTCCATGGCAAAAACATTGCGCGATATTCCGCTGTCTGTGCTGGATCTCGCTCCTATTGTAGAAGGCAGTACAGCTGCCCAGTCGTTCCAAAACAGCCTTGACCTCGCCCAAAAAGTCGAGAAGTGGGGCTTTCACCGTTACTGGCTCGCGGAGCACCACGCCATGCCCAGCGTTGCCAGCTCTGCTACCTCTGTCCTGATCGGCCACATCGCGGGAGGGACATCGACAATGCGCGTTGGCTCCGGCGGGATTATGCTGCCCAATCACGCCCCACTCGTCATCGCGGAGCAGTTCGGCACTCTCGAATCGCTCTATCCGGGGCGGATTGATCTCGGGTTGGGCCGCGCTCCCGGAGCAGATCAGCGGACGGCGCGTGCGTTGCGACGCGACCTGCGGATTGGCGGGGATGACTTTCCTGAGCTTTTGGAAGAACTGCGCGAGTATTTGCGGCCGCGTACGAGCGATGCTCCCGGTGCCTTGCGCGCGATTCCCGGCGAAGGCTTGAACATTCCGATCTGGCTGCTCGGCTCCAGCGATTTTTCCGCGCGTCTCGCTGGGCTGCTCGGGCTTCCCTTCGCTTTTGCCGGACACTTTTCACCCAACTACACATTGCCTGCCTTGCAGACATACCGCCACGCCTTCCGCCCTTCCGAGGTATTGCCCGAGCCTTACGCGATGGTGGGCGTCAATGTGATGGCGGCTGATACAAACGAGCTTGCCGAACGGCTGGCCACCTCGCACTACCAGGCGTTTCTCAACCTCGTGCGCGGCGACTTGAAACCGATCCAGCCGCCCGTGGACAATATGGATGAGCTGTGGAGCGAGTTTGAGAAACTTTCGGTGCAGGCCCAACTCCGCTCCTCAATCGTGGGCGACCCGGATACCGTGAAAAGCAAACTGTCTGAGCTTTTGGAAGCGACCCAGGCGGACGAGCTGATGATTACGACGCAAATGTACCGCCACGCCGATCGGGTGCGTTCTTTCGAGATCGTCGCGGATATTTGGAAATCGTAACAGAGAGCAGGACGCTGCCATGACCACAAGCAAACGAACCAGGGTGCCCCGCGCCAAAGCGCAAGAAATCATTTTGAACGCAGCCGAAGAACTGTTTTACCAGGAAGGCATCCATGCCGTCAGTGTAGACGCTATCGTGGAACGTGCCGGACTGAACAAAATGAGCGTCTACCGCCAGTTTTCCTCGAAGTCAGACTTGATTTTGGCCTACATGCAAAAGAAGCAGACCGTTTTCTGGCAAGAATGGGAGCAAAGCATGGCCAAGCATCCCGATCAGCCTCGGGAGCAATTGATCCAGTTTTTTGCCGACCTGGCTGCCAGGGCGTCTTCCCCGGAATTTCGCGGCTGCTGCTTCATCAACGTCTCGATCGAGTTTCCCGACACCGCCCATCCGGTTCGCGAACTGGTTTGCACGCATCAGAAACGGATTTCGGATGCCTTCCTGGAACGCACAACGGCGCTTGGTGCCGCGAATCCATGTGAGTTGGCCTACACGCTGATGCTGTTGATGGAAGGAACGTACGCCGACAGTCAGACGTACGGAACAGACAGCGCCGCCATCCGGATGGTGCCGACGATTGTGGAAAAGCTGCTAGACGCCGCGCCTCGCGAATAAAAGACAGGACGCAAAAAAGTGGCTGACTGCCGTTTGGGCGGTCGCCACTTTCTCTGTTTTCACAAGCCCGCATCCTTTTTTACGCGCATCCTTAATGCTGGCCGCTTGTTGCGTACTTCTCTTTGTTGGTCATTTCTTCCAAGGCTTTTACGTCTTTCTCCAGCTCTTGGATGTCTTCTTCAATCAGCTTTTTCAGGTGCTGCTTTTCCCGCAAAACTTTGCGAGTCTGCTCCAGACGCTGATTCAAATCGAACACGCCGAGATACACTGCCGTTCCCTCCCTATGTACATTCTCCACCTTACATGTTATGCACCCGGATGCCGAAGTTGACTGGATTTCCGCCAATAATTTTCCTCAGCCAGTTGCGCCCGAACAGCTTGCCTTTTCGCCAAAAGAAAAAGGCTCCCCGTGCCAAGTGGACAAGGAACCCTTTTTGCTGCTTACAAGCCTCTGTATTTGCTCAGTTCTTCCCGCAAACGATGCACTTCCTGCACCAGCGCCTGTTTCTCCAGACGGTCAATTTCCGAATCGAGATCGTTCATCCGCGAATGTCCAGCCTTCGGAGTGTCGTACAAGCCAAATCCGTCACCGGCAAATGCCCAGCTCGGTTCTTTTGGCATGATCATCGCCATGAGCAGATAGATCAGGATCGGAAATCCTGTACAAACAGTCAAAATGACAACGCCTACACGTACAAGCGTCGAATCAACGCGCAAAAACTGGGCAATGCCTCCACAAACCCCAAACAGTCGCTTGTCTTGCGAAGAGCGGTATAAACGTCTTTCCATGGGAACCAATCCTTCCTCTACAATATCCGCTTGCCTTATATGTATTAAGGATACCCTAGTGCGTAGCGCGGCAAAATGGCCCATAGAGGGATTTGTCCTCAGCCCCTAGACGGATATCGGCTTTTCGCGTATGAAAACCGCGCAGAATAGTCACGCTACTAACGAGGTGAAGCATGATGCGGTTTCTTCTGTTCCTCTTCACAGGCTTGCTCCTTGGCGGCTGTACGGCTGATGGGCAGGAACGCTCCTACATCCAAAGCGATCGGAATTTGTACTACCAGCAAAGCGTCGTTCACCCGCTGGGCCAGGAGCCGAACGCCACTCCTTATGGCACGCCTGCCAATGCCGGGACTTCCTCCGATTACGACAGCTGGATCAGACCCGATGCCATTTCCCGTTATCCCGGTCTGAACTAGCGAACAAGAGAACGCCAAAAACCGTTCCAGCTGCCTGCCAGAACGGTTTTTCTCTGTCTACAAGCGCGATTTACTTGGATGCAGGGTCAGGCTCGTAGACGGGACGCGGGCGGTCAAACAAATCTCCCAAAGTGGCATACGTATGCCCTGCCAGCCTACTTACGGGTGCGAAGGCATGGGCGTCAATTCGCCCGGCGTGATACAGCTCGTCGGCTACATGTACGTGCACAACTTCCCCGATGATCAGGTCGGATGTAGTCGGACTTCCCAACTCGACGACCTGGTGCAGCTTGCATTCAAAATGAATCCGCGATGCCAAAAGTCTTGGAACCGCAACAACCGACGAAGGAGCAACGGCAAGGCCGAGTGCATCGACCTCGCTCACTTGTGGCGGATAGTCGGCAGATGTCTGGTTGACGGCGTCCACATTGTGAACATCCACCATGTTGACGACAAACTCGCCCGTCTCCACGATGTTTTGCGCCGTATCTTTGCGGACGCTGCCCGGCTTGCGCATGACAGCGACAGACACCATCATCGGCTCGATGCTCGCCACATTGAAATAGCTGAAAGGAGCGGCGTTGATGACACCGTTGCCATCCTGCGAAGTCACCCAGGCGATAGGCCGGGGAATGATGCAGCCGATCAACAGTTTGTACTTCTCCTGCCTTTGTAACTCGTCAATCCTGATTTCCATCGTGATCCCGCCTTTTTTACGCGAAAAACGTCTCGACGTTATTTATGGTAAGTGCTGCGACCACTTGCGATCAACCGTAACGCTCACAGCCGCTTTTGTGTTCACTCGGACGGCAGCCAGCTCGACATGTACGCTTCGTCCTCCACTGCCAACGCCTCTTTTGTGACGTAAAGCGGCTGGAACGTATCCAGCATGACCGCCAGCTCCATCGTTTCCTTTTTGCCGATGCTCGCCTCGATTTTGCCCGGG
Source organism: Brevibacillus sp. (assembly GCF_003521185.1). Lineage (NCBI taxonomy): Bacteria > Bacillati > Bacillota > Bacilli > Caryophanales > Paenibacillaceae > Brevibacillus > Brevibacillus sp. The sequence goes on along the minus strand of NZ_DOTK01000035.1, from coordinate 23,380 downwards.
TGCGGCCCGTGCGGAATGCCCATCGGGTGCAGTGTGATCGAGCCTTCGTATACGCCTTTTCGGCTCATGAAGTTGCCATCCACATAGTATAACACCTCGTCGCTCTCCACATTACTGTGGTAGTACGGAGCGGGGATCGCCTGCGGATGGTAGTCGTACATCCGCGGCACGAACGAGCAGATGACAAAATTTTGTCCGGCAAACGTCTGATGCACCGGAGGCGGCTGATGGATGCGCCCGGTAATCGGCTCAAAATCGTGAACACTCAGCGCGTACGGATACAAGTAGCCATCCCAGCCTACGACGTCAAACGGATGGAAGTCGAAAAAGTAGCTGTAGACAACGGATTGGCGCTTGACGCGCACTTCGAACTGGCCGCTCTCTACGTGTGTCACCAGCTTTTCCGGTACGCGAATGTCCCGTTCGCAAAAAGGGGAATGTTCCAACAATTGACCGTGCTCGTTGCGATAGCGCTTCGGAGGGACGATTTCGTTTTGCGATTCAATCACCAAAAAGCGGCTCTGCACACTGGGCACGATCCGATACGTCGTGCCGATCGGAATGACCAAATAATCTCCGGGACGGTAGGTAATCGTGCCGAAGATCGTTTGCAGCTCGCCCTCTCCCTCGTGCACAAACACGACTTCGTCGCCGTCTGCATTGCGGTAAAAGTAATCCATCGGCTCTGTCGGCGAACAAACGCCCATGACTACATCGCTGTTCCCCAGCAAGTAGCGGCGGCCAAAAACCGGATCGCCCCCTGCGGCTAGGTCAAACGTTTTGAAATGCTGGTGCTTCAAATCCGCCTGCTCTACAAATTCCAAGCGCACATCCGCATATTTGCGCGTCTCGCGCACTTGCGTCGGCGGGTTGTGATGGTACAAAATCGACTGGATGCCAGAGAACCCTTTCGTTCCCATTACTTGCTCGCGGTACAGCTGGCCGTCCGGTTTGTAAAAAGTCGTGTGCCGTTTTTGCGGCAATTCTCCCATGCGGTGATAAAAAGCCATCCTGCTTCCCCCTCTATTATCGTGATTCGCTGATCGTATTTCTGAGCACGCCCAGGCGCTCTACTTCAAGCTCTACCACGTCGCCCGGCTTGAGCCATCCGTATTGCTCCGGCCCCAGCTCCAGAATGCAGCCAGTGCCCACTGTCCCGGAACCGATGACATCGCCCGGATACAGCATGCAATCTTGCGAGGCCCTGGCGATCATTTCCGCAAACGTATAGTGGATGTCGAGCAAATTGCCGCGGGAATACTCCACGCCGTTCACCCGCGCCACCATCGTCAGATCGTAGCGCTCGCCTTTTGCTCCCGCTACTCGTACATCCTCCAGCTCTTCCGGCGTAACGAGCCACGGCCCCATCGAAGTAGCGAAGTCTTTGCCTTTTGCTGGCCCAAGCCCGACCTTGACCTCTTCACGCTGAATGTCGCGGGCACTCCAATCGTTGAGGATGCAAAAGCCTGCTATATGCTCGTGGGCACGCTCTGGCGGAATATCTGCCCCTGCCTTGCCAATCACGCACGCGACTTCCAGTTCATAGTCGAGCCATTCTGTCGCTTTTGGCTGCTGGATGCTCGCGTCCGGCCCCAAAAAGGCTGCTGCATTGGAAAAGTAAAAGACCGGGAACCGATACCACTCGGGAATCATATCCAGTCCGCGCCGTGCCCGGGCTGTCTTCACATGCGCTTCAAAGGCGTAAAAATCGCGAAAGCTCGCCGGGCGCGGCAATGGCGAGCCGAGGAACACGTCCTCTGTGGCCAGACCCGTTGCTTGCACGTCTGCGCTTTGCGCAAGCGTCAGCAAACGCCCTTTCCATTCCTCCCACTGTTCCAACAATCCCAGCAGCGTATCGGGTGCGCCCGGCAGCGCCTGCGCGATGTCTGTGATTTTGCCTTCCGCAAGCAGTCCGGCGCGCCACGCTCCCCTGTCGATTTGTCGATAGGAAACCAGTTTCATGCGCTTCCCTCCTTCCTTTTGTTGCACAAAAAAACCCAGCTCGCCCCCGTTCGCTCAAATCGGTGCATGACAAAGGAAAGGGGTGTCCCTGTATCTTGTCAAAAGCTCCGAAACGTGCGTCAGGCGCAAGCTGGGTCTGTCTGCTACCGAAAAAAATCTTGCGGGATTTTTCCCCGCAGACAACCAGCTGTTTCCACAGCTTATTTGTTTGTTTCTTCTATCATATCGAAAACGCTTTCTGCTTTCCACAGAAATTTGCCGAATTTTTTTGCGACTTCTTTCTAGCTGCCCGCAGGCCGTTCCGGGAAAAACGTTCGCAGCAATTGCTGCATATCCGCTGGCAATGGCTCGGCAAATTCCATAGGCTCGTTGCTGCGCGGGTGAACAAAAGACAGTCTTGCCGCGTGAAGCGCCTGTCTTCCGATATGCTCCCGTCCGCCCAGGTAAAGGTCGTCGCCTGCAAGCGGATGACCGACGCTTTGCATATGTACCCGAATCTGATGCGTACGGCCTGTCTCCAGCTTCAGCTCCAGCAACGTCATGCCCTCACCGCGAGCCAGTACCCGATAATGCGTAACAGCCGATTGACCGTCTTGCCGGATTTGCCTCGTGATAAACGAATTTTCCGCAAGCCCGATTGGCGAATCAATCGTGCCTGCATCGTTCGCAACGATCCCTTCGGCAATCGCCTGATAAAAGCGCTGGAGCGTCCGCTCTTGCTGCATGCGGCTGAACTGCTCGTGCGCCCACTGGTTTTTGGCGACAATCATCAAGCCTGACGTATCTTTGTCCAGGCGGTTGACTGCGCGAAACCGCCGCGCTTCGCCCCGCTTTTTCCAATAGGCAATCACCCCGTTGGCAAGCGTACCTGACGGATGGTTGCCTGTCGGGTGCACGACCAGTCCAGCCGGCTTGGCGATGACCAGCAAATCGTCGTCCTCATAACGAATGCAGAGCGGCATTTCCTCAGGAGCTACCGTCTCTTCTGTTTCTTCTTCGACCATGACAGCCACTTCGTCTCCGGCTTGCAGCTTTTCATTCACGAACACGAGGACTCCGTTGCGCGTAATCGTTCCTTTGAATTTGGCCCGGATCAGCAAGCGGCGCGACACACCGTAACGCTTTTGCAGCACATCCCGCACCGTTTGTCCTGCATCTATCTCATCCGCTGTAAAGCGTATCAATTCTTCCTGCATGTTGTCTCTCCTTTGGGATTTTCCCTGTTGTCCAGTATAGCAAAAAGTCCCGGTGAGTAGACAACCTTCGCGAGGTTAAAGCGGGCGATTTTCCCTGACCTCAATCACAAAAGCATGTCCCGCATCGCCTTGGCTCCACTGCCCGCGAACGTCAAACAAATACCAGCCCGGCTGCTCGGGAGCATTCCATTGGTTTCCGTTTTCCAAAAGCTGTTCGATCCGCTTCGAGCCGATCCATTGCGCGACCGTAAGAGACTCCGTCGTGGGCGGGGGCGAATATGTAACGGTTAGCATGGCGCCGGGATTCACTTGCAACGGCTTGGGCTTTTGTTCCCCGATCACTTCCGGCGGAGCGGCCATGTCCATGCAGACACCCTCGTTTTCGTAGTTCCAGCAGTATGAGGTCGGAACCGTCACGGCTGTTTTGCCTTTCCACGCGATGACAGGCGCGGGCGGTTGGGCCAGCTCTTGAAAAGACGACTGATTGAGCATGCCAAGCTGACAGCCTGTCAGCAGCAAGACAGCTGCCATGTACAGCGGGGCTATCTTTTCTACCTTTTTCATCCAATCACCTCTATTATGAGACGCGAAAAAGAGCGGTTCGTTTCAACCGCTCCTGGCAATTTGTGCTATCGCTTTATCGAACACGTACAGTGGAAGGAAACCAACTATCGCAGCGTCTTGATGAGCAAACAGCTGACGCCCTCATAAAGCCCGGCTTCCTACTGCCACACACTCGTCGGGATGGAAAAGGCACGGGACATTTCCGCCAGGTACGCATCGAGCTGCTCGGCGGGATTGTGTACCGCCTGGCCGTGACATACTTCCAGCCGAAGCGGGTTCAACTCTCGCACGATTCGGCTGCTTTTCACCGCTTCTGTCATGTCGGCCGTAAACATCGGCATCGGGCGGTGCAGTTTTCCCCGCTTGGAGGTAAACAGATCACCTGCCAGCAGGACGCGATCTTGCTCGTGGTAGTAGACGACGTGACCAGGCGAATGCCCTGGCGTGAGGTACGGCTTGAGTCCAGCGATCGCAGCCAGTCCTCCGTCCTCTGTTTCCGCGAGCGGCTTCGCCAGGCCCGGCTGAACGTTCGCTTCCAGCTTTTTGCGGCGCGGATACAGCTCTCTGCCTTCCATGTACGGAATCTCGATCCGATGGGCATACACCGGAACGGGCATCGTTTCCACCAGCCGCTTGACGGCTCCTACGTGATCGGAATGGCCGTGCGTCAACAAAATTTGCTTCAATGGCCCTGCTCCCTGTTTTTGCAGAAACGCCGCAATGCCTTTTGCCATGAACGGCATCCCCGCATCAACCAGCGTCACGCCGTCCTCTTCTACCACCGCCCAGACACGAACCGGAATCAACATCCAGCTGCGGATGCACCAGATGTGCTTGGAGATTTGCTCGATCTTCATTTTTCACCACTCCTTGTCATCGTTTGTTTGCTGCCCGCGAGGATGACGTCCACAGCCAGATCGAACGTCGGCGCCAATCTGCCTAGCAACTCTTCCAGCGATTCCTCCGAATGGGTATACGTCCCGACGATGCCGTGCAACGTATAAAAATAAATCCGTGCATACGCCAAAGCTTCCTCTTCCCCGACCTCAGGCGGCAAGCAGAGCAACACGGCTTTTCTCAACAGCCCGAACAAGTGCGTGCGCAGCGCTTGAAGCTCTTGTTCCGGCTCTTCTTCGTCTATGCGCGATGCTTTGATCATGAAAAACAGCGTGTACATGTTGCGATTCCCCAGGCAAAAGCGGATGAACTGGCGACTGATTTCACGCAGTTTTTCCTCGGATGACCGCTTTTCATCCGCAAGCGCAGCTTCCATTGCCTGTGCCAACGTTTGCAGCGGCCCTTTGGAAAGCTGATGCAGAAGCGCTTCCTTGTCTTTGAAATAAATGTAGAGCGTCGTATGTGAACAGCCTGCCGCCTTGGCGATTTCCCGAATCGAGACGGCCTCGAAGCCCCGCTCCGCGAAAAGTTGTGTCGCGGCCGCGAGAATCGCCCGCTTCGTTTCCTCTGATCGCACTTCCTGTCTGCTTGCCATGCAAGACTCCACTCCTGACTTCCACCAAACAAAATAACCAGTGGTTAGTAACCGTTGGTAATAATATAACCACTGGTTACTAAAATCGTCAACACATTTTTGCAGCTCCCCAAAAAACAGGCGCCGCCTGGACAAAACAATCCAAAACAAAAACCCCCTCCTCGTCTCCATAGACGAAAAGGGGGTCTGACTCTCAGCAGATTGCTTGCGAAAAAGCTTACTTCGCAGCTTTTGCAGCAGCGATTGCCGCTTCGTAGTTTGGATGCTCACCAGCAGCAGCCACATACTCCGCATGAACTACTTTGTCATTTGCATCGATTACGAATACAGCGCGGGACAGCAGACGAAATTCCTTGATCGCTACGCCGTAAGCTGTACCGAAGGACAGGTCTTTGTGGTCGGATACAGTTTTCACTTTGTCGATGCCAGCAGCACCGCACCAGCGGTTTTGCGCGAATGGCAGGTCAACGGAAACAGTCAGAACTGTTACGCCTTCCAGACCGGCAGCCTCTTCGTTGAAACGACGAGTTTGCGCGTCGCAAACACCTGTGTCGATGGATGGGATTACGGAGATGATGCGAACGGTTCCTTTGGAATCGTCCAGAGTTACAGGGGACAGGTCGCCGCCTACTACGGTGAAGTTAGGAGCAGTATCTCCCACTTTGATTTCCGGACCGAGCAGGGTAACAGGACCCCCTTTGAAAACAAATGCGCCTTGACGCTCAACAGCAGTTGTCATGATTTCTTCCTCCTCACCAATACTTTCATATGTACCTCATTTATCATACCCTATCATTCACTTTTTTTCACTATGCCAATAGTAGAAATTACAGATTCACTTGCACTTTCCCGGAAGCTTTGGCATCCACCTTGACGATGCGCTTCACTTCGTGCTCATACTCCCAGTCTGTTTTCGTGTTCAGCTCGTGGCAACGCATCAGCGCATGGTAAAGCGCGAAGCCAAAATCGACATGCTTCATCTCGTAGCGCGTAGCGTGTGCCTTTGGCAGTGCCGTATTGAAAATCTCGATCTGATACGTAGCCTTTTCCCGCTTCTCCCTGACCGGGACGATGTAGCCCATCTGCTTCAGGACAAATCCGTAGTCAAACTCGCCCTCGTCGTCAAAGTCAATCGTATCGTCGGACGTCGCCAGACATTCCAGCAGCGTGCCCATATCCAGCATGTCAAAGCAGGCCGGCTTGGGCAGCGCCAATACCGAGCCATCCTGATTCACGAAGTAAATATGGTCGCGATAGTGAAAGATCAGCTCATCCTCGGGAACTTCCTCCGTGAACATCCAAAAGCTTTGCGGAATAAGCAAGCGCCAGATTTGCGCAGGTTTCGCGTTCATCAATTCCATGGCAGGGTCCCTCCTTTTCCCTACCAGTTTTGGCAAAACGCGCCTCTGCTATTCAGCCCGCTCCATGAAGGCGCGCCAGTCTCCGTGCTCCACTCTGGTCCCGACCCGCTTCACATAGGCTTCATCCAAATAGCGGTAAACGTACACCTCTACCTCTTGCCCAGTCTCTCGGACACAGGCTGTTACGGGAATCCGCTCGTACTCGTTTCGCGAGTCTCCCTCGCCGTAGTAGGTTTCCAGCTCGTCGAGACCAGCCAGCGCCTTTTCGTACACCTCAGGGGCAAAATCGACGATCTCGCCTGCCACTTCTCCCGCGTCTGTCATGAGCAAGCCGGGGTAGCCTTCTGGCAAATGATAGATTTCCCCCTTGATCGTCGCCCTTGTTTTGGTATGCGAAAACGGTTTGATATAACCGCTGTCATTATGAAAGCCGGACAATAATGTGCCATAGACGAAAACAGGCAGTTGCTTTGGCAAAACGATTCACTCCAGTCAGTTGGCTGATGTTGTAAAAGAAAAAAGGGTGTCTTGTATCACGAAAATTTTGTATATTTATGCTATATATAATTTTTTCATGTCTCTCAAAGAGACAAAGGGGGAGAGAAATTTGGAAAAGAGAAAGATTAATCGGCTGCTGGTAGCAAACCGCGGAGAAATTGCGATTCGCATTTTCCGTGCGGCTACCGAGCTGGGCATCCGTACTGTAGCGATTTACTCTGAGCAAGACAACGTCTCGATTCATCGTTTCAAAGCGGACGAGTCCTATTTGGTCGGTGCCGGAAAAGGCCCGATCGAAGCTTACCTGGACATCGACAGCATCATCGAGATCGCCAAGCGCAACGATATCGATGCGATCCACCCCGGCTATGGATTCCTCGCCGAAAACGCCGATTTCGCCAAACGCTGCCAGGAGGAAGGAATTATTTTCATCGGTCCTTCTTCCGAGTTGATCGAGAAATTCGGCGACAAGGTCGAAGCGAGAAAGCTTGCCATCGAAGCACAAATCCCGGTCATTCCAGGCACGCCGGAGCCGATTGAGACTTTGCAGGAGGCCCTGCTGTTCGCCAAGGAATACGGCTATCCGATCATCATCAAAGGCGTCTCCGGCGGTGGCGGTCGCGGGATGCGCATCGTCCGCAGCCAGGACGAGCTGCAAGACTCGCTTGATCGCGCCCGTTCAGAAGCGCGTTCCTCCTTCGGCAACGCCAAAGTATACCTGGAGCGCTATCTGGAGCAGCCAAAGCATATCGAAGTGCAAATTCTCGGCGACAACCACGGAAACATCGTGCACTTGTTCGAACGCGATTGCTCGGTGCAACGACGCCATCAAAAAGTGGTCGAAGTGGCGCCAAGCCTTTCTCTCGACGATAGCCTGCGCGAAGAAATTTGCCAGGCAGCTCTCACCCTGATGAAAAAAGCTGGCTATTCCAACGCAGGGACGGTCGAGTTTTTGCTCACGCCGGACAAGCGCTTTTATTTTATTGAAGTCAATCCGCGGATTCAAGTGGAACATACGATCACCGAGCTGATTACCGGCATCGATATCGTGCAGTCGCAAATTCGCGTCGCGGAAGGACACGCCCTCTCCGATCCGGAAATCGGGATCGCCTCGCAGTCCCAGATTCAAATGAGCGGCTATGCGATCCAGTGTCGCGTAACGACAGAAGATGCAGAAAACAACTTCCTGCCAGACGCGGGCCGTCTGTCAGCCTGGCGTTCCGGCGGCGGCTTCGGCGTCCGGCTCGACGGCGGAAACGGCTACCCTGGCGCGATTATTACACCGTTCTACGACTCCTTGCTGGTGAAAATCTCCACGTACGGAACCAGCTTTGATCAAGCTGCGCGCAAAATGCTGCGTACGCTGCGGGAGTTCCGCATCCGCGGTGTGAAAACCAACTTGCCTTTCCTGGAGAATGTCGTCACACACCCTGATTTCCTCAGCGGCAACTACGACACCTCCTTCATTGATACAAAACCGGAACTGTTCGTGTTCCCCGGCCGTCAGGACAGGGGTTCCAAATTACTATCGTACATCGGCAATACGATTGTCAACGGCTATCCGGGCATGGCAAAGCCGGACAAAAAGCCGCACTTTGACTCGCCGCGCATTCCGCGCACACCGTTTACCCAACCGTACCCGGATGGAACAAAGCAAATTTTGGACAAAGACGGAGCGGATGGCCTGGTTCGCTGGATTCAGGAGCAAAAGCAGGTGCTCGTAACCGATACGACATTCCGCGATGCCCACCAGTCGCTGTTTGCCACGCGCGTGCGCACGTACGACCTCGCGTCGATTGCCGAAGCGACGGGCAAGCTTGGCTCGGGACTGTTCTCTTTGGAAATGTGGGGCGGCGCTACGTTTGACACCTCCATGCGCTTTTTGCAGGAATCGCCTTGGGAGCGGCTGCAGATTTTGCGCCAGCGCATCCCGAATGTGCTGTTCCAGATGCTTTTGCGCGGGGCAAACGGGGTTGGCTACACGAACTACCCGGACAACGTCATCCATGCGTTCGTCAAGGCTTCGGCGGAAAACGGCATTGATGTCTTCCGCATCTTCGACAGCCTGAACTGGCTGCCAGGCATGCAGACGGCCATCGACGCCGTGCGCGAAACAGGCAAGGTGGCGGAAGCGGCGATTTGCTACACAGGCGACATCCTCGACCCGAGCAAAACGAAATACACGCTGTCCTACTACGTCAACCTGGCGAAAGAACTGGAAAAAGCAGGCGCGCACATTTTGGCGATCAAGGATATGGCCGGATTGCTGAAGCCTTACGCCGCTTACGAGCTGGTTCGCGCCTTGAAACAGGAAATCGGCATTCCGATTCACCTGCACACGCACGATACGTCTGGCAACGGTGCGGCCATGCTGCTCAAAGCCGTCGAAGCAGGAGTCGATATCGTCGACGCGTGCGTCAGCTCCATGTCGGGCTTGACCTCGCAGCCAAGCCTCAACGGATTGATCGCGAGCCTCGCCCATACCGAACGCGAGACGGGTTTGTCGCTTGATTCGTTCAACAAGCTGTCCGATTACTGGGAAGATGTCAGACCGTACTACCAAGGCTTTGAAAGCGGCATGAAAGCGAGCAATACCGAAGTATACGTGCACGAAATGCCAGGCGGTCAGTACACCAATCTGGAGCAGCAGGCAAAAGCTGTCGGCTTGGAAGGCCGTTGGGACGAAGTCAAGCACATGTACGCCGTCGTCAACCAAATGTGCGGGGATATCGTCAAAGTCACTCCGTCTTCGAAAGTCGTCGGCGATCTGGCCTTGTTTATGGTGCAAAACAACCTGAACGAAGAAAATATTTGGGAGAAAGGCGAACGCCTCGACTTCCCTGATTCCGTCATTCAGTTTTTCCAAGGCTATCTGGGTCAACCGCCAGGCGGCTTCCCGAAAAAGCTGCAAGAACTCGTGCTGAAAGGCCGCGATGCCTTTACAGCTCGTCCTGGAGAGTTGCTTGCGCCGATCGACTTCGCCCAGGTGACATCGGAGCTGGCTGAAAAAATCGGCCGCGAGCCGAGCGAGCTGGATGTGCTCTCGTACATCATGTACCCGCAGGTTTACCTGCAATTTGACCAGCGCCTGAAAGAATACGGCGACCTGTCCGTCCTGAACACATCGACGTTCTTCTACGGCCTGCGTCCTGGCGAGGAAACCGCGATTACGATTGAGCGCGGAAAAACATTGATCATCAAGCTGGTCGCTGTCGGCGAGCTTCATCCGGATGGACGCCGCATCATCTACTTCGAGCTGAACGGTCAGCCGCGGGAAATTTTCGTTCGCGACCAGTCGGCAAAAGTCTCGGAGACGATTCGCCGAAAAGCAGACCCGCAAAATTCCGCTCACCTCGGTGCTTCCATGCCAGGCAAGGTATTGAAGGTACTCGTGGCAGAGGGCGACAAAGTGCGCAAAGGCGAACACCTTCTCGTCAGCGAAGCGATGAAAATGGAGACGACGATCCAGGCACCGCAAGACGGCAAAGTCAAAGCCGTTTACGTAAAAGCGGGCGAAGCGATCGAAACTGGCGATCTGCTCATTGAAATGGAGTAGTCATCGTCTATAATGAAAGGTAACAGACGATGGTTTCCATCGAAATCCAATTGTTCGTGGTGAGGTGATCGACTTGAAATTGGACCGAGTCAGCCAAATTCCTTACAGCTCCCGAGTCGGCCGCTATCATTTTCAAATGGTACAGGCGAAGCTCAGCTCTCCTGTCGAGCCGATTTTCGGATATAGTCTGCAGCCTTACTATACCCGGCAGCAACAGTGGATGACTGATCTCTCCGATTCCTTGTCCCGCCTGTACCGCTTTTTTGCTGACCTGGATCAAGCTGCCCAAGAGTTTGACCCCGCGCGACCGGAAAGTGCCATCAACCAACGGACTGTCGTCTCCTCTCAACCGGAGGCGGCAACCGTCAAACCCGGTCCGCGAGCAACGAACGGCACGCACCGTCTGTCCATCGGCTCCCTGGCGAGCGGACAGACCAACACAGGCACAGCATTGCCGGGTGATTTCCCGACACTTGTAACCGAAGGCCCGCAGCAGTTTAGCCTGCACTTCGGCGAGCAAGAGGAGTTGTTTGCCTATTATTCGCATGGCAAAGACACGCACGCGGACAGCCTGCGTTCGGTTGCCGAAGCACTGCGCAACAGCTCGCTTCCCGTAGATGTCCGCCAGAAATCCGAAGGGCAGTATGTGGCGTTGAGCGTTTCTTCGCGCAAAACAGGAGCCGGCGAGTCTTTTGCCTTGCAGGATGTGAGCGGAAATACGATCCGTGTGCTCGGCCTTGACCGCGCGACGACAAGCGCCGCTGACGCTGTGTTTGTGTGGAATGGAAGGCGGGATTCAAGCCCCTCCAACCACGTTTGGCTCACGAACGATGCCGTACAAGTCTCCATGCTTCAAACAACAGCTACAGACATTGTCATCGAGATTGCGCCTGACTACGATCGGCTTTTGCAAAAGACGCACGCGTTCGTCAACCGCTACAACCAGTTGCACGACTTTTTGACAGAGCAGGCATCTGCCTTGTCATCGCAAAAGCTTGATCCGTTCGCACATATAACCCGAGCGTCCAGAGGAACACTCGACCGTTACGGGCTTGGCTTTCGCAAAGATGGATCGTTGTCCTTCGATGAGCAAGTTTGGCGTGAGGCCACTTCTGCGCATGTTTCCGGCTTTGTCGACGAAATGACTCGCCTCTCCCGCGCGATTCGCGAGGAGGTCGTCAAGGTGCAGAGCAAGCCGTTTGGCTCGTTCTCCCAAGCCTACACAGCCGCAACATCGGCCAACCCGTACCACAACACTTCCGCCTCGGGAATGAACTACCGCTACGTGGCGCAAACAGGCTTGTTCCTCAACCAGCTCTGGTAGAGAAACGTGCTGATGAAAGCAAAAAACAGGTATGCCCCGCAATAGGCGCATACCTGTTTTCATTTTTTAACCCCGGTCCATCAACTCTTCCAAGTCGTGATCGTCTACCCTCTTCCTTCCCGGATGGGACTGAACAGGCATCTCGTCGTGCTTTTTAAAAAGCGACTGCATCTTGTCCACAAACTGCGGAACGGAGTCGAGAATCCGGTCGTACAGATGCGTCGTATTTTCCAGCGGTATGGAGCGTATTCCTTGTTTTCCGACGACCAAAAAGGCCACGGGTGTAATCGAGACACCGCCCCCGCTACCGCCGCCAAACGGATGTCCATCGATTCCCTGGTGATGCTGGTCGTAGTGAAATTCGCTACCCCCAGCAGCAAAGCCGAATCCCACTTTGGAGATAGGGAGAATCACACTGCCATCCGGCGTCTCGACAGGATCGCCAATAATCGTGTTCACGTCCACCATTTGCTTGAGATTTTCCATCGCTGTTCTCATGAGGCCCTGAATCGGGTGGTCTGCCATAGTAAGCTGCTCCTCCTTCCTGCATGTCTCATCTATTAACATTCCCCCAACAATTTCAGAGCATGTACAGGAACGCGGCTATATGACGGAAAGCGTCACGGTTTTTTGTGCTGGTTCATGCTTGCGATGGGCTTGTATGCCATTTGCGCTGGCCTGTTTTCCTGATCCGCCAGGCAATTTTCAGCAGCGAAAACAGAAAGTGCCCCAAGTAAAAGCGAAAGACACAGCGAAACGTTGTCTGGATCACCGCATCATTCCACACGGGCTGGACGCTCATCGCAGGCATCGTCCGCAGCGAGATCGAGTGTGACAACACCCCGACAATCAAGCTTTTCACGCCCCAGATCACTCCGGTGATGGCTCCTGTTTCCGCAGCCTGCCCTGTGCCGAGCAACGTATGCCATTCCAGCTTGGTGCAGTGAATCTGCTTGCACAAGTCGCGGATCAGCGGCAGCAAATCCCGCACGCGATCGACCAGCTCCCGATAGTTGTGATACCATCTTTTTACTTGGCGGCGGGTAAAGTCTTTGATTTTTTCCTGCACCTTGCTTCCTTGCTCGATCGTCTCCACCTTTGCCACCAGCTCCGGGCCTGCCGGGGACACTTTGAACAGCAAAATCGGCAACTCGTATTTTCGGGAAAAAAGGCCATGCCACGCCTCAAGCTCCACTTCCAGTTGATCGTCTTCCTCTTTTCGATGATAATAGCAACTGATTTTTACTGGGGTAATCACAAGCAGCAGCAATAAGACAAGCAATCCGAGAAATACCCAGGCCCACAAAAAAATCCCACCCTTTCCACGTTAGTATGAGTGGAAAGAGCAGGAAATATGTCCTTAACGATACGTTAATCCAGCACGTATACTTTGACGCCCTGCTTCATGCCGTAGTTTTCGGCTTCCTGCAAGGTCGGCAAATACAAGTCGACGTGACGCTGCTTAACGGCACCGCCAATGTCTGCGGCAACTGCGTAGCCGTAACCATCGATGTACAGATGGCTGCCGAGCGGAATGACAGCCGGATCGACAGCGACGACACCTTCACGGAGCGGGTACTCCAAATACGACAGGATCGGCTGGTTCGGGTTGCTGTAGGCGGTCGTCTGGACGGTCAGCGCCTGCTTGTAGGCCGTCCCGTTGAACAGCTGCTGCCCGCTTTTGGAAGCTTGGCCGCTGACGAGGTGCACAGCCGCATACGTGGCTGCCTCCGCTCTCGTCATCCGGTTTTTCGGCTTCAGCGTACCATCGCCATAGGCGCTCATCAAGCCTTTTTCCAAGGCGTACACGAGCGGACGCTGGTAGCCCTCATCCACGCTGCGCCCATCCGGGTATTTGGCCAACGTCTGAACCGTCGTCGACCATTTGAGCTGATTGACGACACCGCTATCGCCCATCGTTCGAATCAAAATCGAAGCAAGCTCCTCTCTCGTGACAAGCTCCTCCGGTTTCAAAAATACTTGGCTTCCTTGTTTGGTGCCATGGACGATTCCAAGGCGATAGGCAGTTTCCGCATATGGTGCCATCCAACTGTCTGACGGAATGTCAGCAAATGGTGACTGGCTCGCTGTGCCTGGCTCTATCCCTTTTGCCTTGACAAACATCGTTACCAGTTCCCCGCGCGTAATCGGATCATCTGGCCGAAACGACTCGGTATCGCCAATGACTCCCGCTATGTATAATGTTTCAATTTCCTTTTTGGCCCAATGCTCTGCAATGTCTGTGTACGGTGTACTGCTCGTCTCGTTTGTCTTTGCCTCTGCAACCGGCGCGCCAATGACCAGCAAGGCTGCCAGCGAGGCCAGGATCATCTGTTTCCTCATCATCATCCTCCAGAAAAAAGATTCGAAGCCGTTTCGTTTCATTTTATCGAAACATTTCGTGAAAACAAGGGACAATTCTTCCCAATTGCCTGTCCCTTCCCGCCAGGCGCGAACGACGCGCATTGGGGCTTTTCAGGAAAAAAGACTCTTGCTTTCCGCTGGCTGTCGCGGAAAAACAAGAGTCTTTTAGATCGCTTCTCTTCGTCACTTGGCAAAAATGTGCTTGCCGATTTGCACCACTTGCGGGCGCGACCAAATCCATTTGGACGTGGCGGTCGCCGGGTTGAAGTAATAGAGGGCACCATTGGTTGGGTCCCAGCCCCGCACTGCTTCCCACGCTGCCCGGTAAGCCGTCTTGTTGGGGCTCAACCAGTACTGTCCATCATCGACTGCGGTAAAAGCGTACGGCTCGAAAATGACGCCCTTGAGCGTATTCGGGAAGTCTTTGGACTGAAGACGATTCAGGGCGACGGCCGCAACCGCTACTTGCCCCTTGAAGCTTTCGCCCCGCGCTTCCGAATAGACGAGCTGAGCGAGCATTTGCATCTCGTTCTGATTGACCGACACTTTTTTCAGTGAACGCCATGTATTTTCACCAGCGATCCCATCGGCTGGCAGACCGTATGCTTTTTGAAACTGGCGCACCGCCTGAGCCGTGTTCGCCCCAAAACTGCCATCCAGCTTGTCCTGATAGTACCCCAATATTTGCAGGCGATACTGCAAGTCCCACACATCCCCGCTCTCGCTGCCGCGCTTTACAAGCGATGCCGCGTAAGATTCGGCAGGGAAGACAAACGCGACGGCAAGCATCGCCGCGAGCAGGGTCGTCAATGTTTTTTTCTGCCATGACATGAACATCCCCTCCTAACGCCACCATTCTACCCGCTGGCGAAAGTAGGTTCAATTCAAGCATTTTGGCAGCAGAGGTAACATCTGACTCGCTTTTGCCGACTTTATCCTTTGGGCCGGAAGATAAGCGCCATCAAAAAGCCAAACACAATGGCAGCGGATATCCCTGCACTGGTCACCTCAAAAATGCCGGTCACAACGCCGATCACCCCATGCTGCTCCGCTTCGGCCATCGCCCCGTGAACGAGCGCGTTGCCAAAGCTCGTAATCGGGACGGTCGCACCTGCTCCCGCGAACTGAACCAGCGGCTCATACAGCCCGAAGCCATCCAGGACGGCACCTGCGACAACGAGGGACGACATCGTATGGGCGGGGGTCAGTTTGACCACATCCATGAGGAATTGCCCGATGACACAGATGATCCCGCCTACGAGAAATGCCCATAAAAACGTCATGCTATCACTCTCCAGGTTACTCGGACTCTATGGCTACTGCGTGCGCGATACACGGGATGCTCTCTCCTTGCTGGTAGGAAATAGGCGATAACAGCGCACCTGTGGCAACCAGCAGCATCCGCTTCCATTCGCCTGCCTTCATCCTCCGCAGCAAATGTCCGTAGGTGACCGTCGCAATGCAGCCACATCCGCTCCCGCCCGACCAGACGTTCGGATTGTCGCCGTAGATCAGCTTCCCGCAATCGACGTAGCGTTGCAGCGGAACCATGACATTATGCTTCGGCAGCAATTCCGACAAAATCGCGTGGCCGACTTTTCCCAAGTCACCCGTCACGACCAGATCGTAATAGTCGTGTGGCAACTGAAAGTCACGAAAATGCGATTCGATCGTCGTCAGCGCTGCCGGAGCCATGGCTGCCCCCATGTTGAACGGGTCAGTCATCCCCATGTCTACAACCCGTCCAATCGTCGCCCCTGCAATGTGCAGCCCCTGGCCTTGTTTGCCGACGACTGCTGCTCCCGCTCCGGTAACGGTCCACTGTGCCGTAGGCGGCTTCTGCGAGCCGTACTCTGTCGGGTACCGATACTGCTTCTCCGCCGCTCCATT
Organism: Brevibacillus sp.; assembly: GCF_003521185.1. Taxonomy (NCBI): domain Bacteria; kingdom Bacillati; phylum Bacillota; class Bacilli; order Caryophanales; family Paenibacillaceae; genus Brevibacillus; species Brevibacillus sp. The sequence continues at coordinate 7,173 of NZ_DOTK01000035.1, read as the reverse complement.
ATGGCTGGAGGTTGCCGCAAGCACGCAATCCGCAGATTGGCTGTCTACCAGTTGCGCAGCGAGCGCCAAGCCTTCCATCGCTGTCGAGCAAGCCCCGAAAATCCCGAGAAACGGAATCGCCAACGTCCTTGCGGAAAAGCTTGCCGAGATGATCTGGTTCATCAGATCGCCCGCCAGTAAAAAGTTGATCTGCTCCTTCGTCAGATTCGCCTTTTCGATCGCTTTGGAGCACGCCTCTTCCAGCAGCACTTTCTCCGCCTTCTCCCAGCTCTCCTGTCCTATCATCAAGTCTCCGTGCAGCGTATCAAAATCCTCGGCCAGCGGCCCCTGAGCCTCAAATGGCCCGCCGATGGCTGCGTGGCCGAGAATGACCGGCCTGGAAGGAAACACCCACGACTGATGACCCTGGCGCATGTGTCACCCTCCCATCGTAATCAATGTTTTAATCAAGCCGATGACAAATGCGGCAGCAACACCAAACACAATCACAGAACCTGCGAGCTTGAACATGTTTCCCCCTACCCCAAGCACCAATCCTTCGCTGCGGTGCTCAATGGCGGCTGAGGTAATCGAGTTGGCAAATCCGGTCACCGGAACACTGGTGCCCGCCCCGGCCCATTGGGCGATGCGGTCGTACACGCCCAGTCCCGTCAGTAGCGCCGAGAGCAGAATCAGAACCGCGACAGTCGGGTTTCCCGCCGTTTTCTCGGTAAAGTCAAAGTAGCGGATGAACAGCTCGGTAATCCCCTGACCAATCAGGCAGATGACGCCGCCCACGATAAAGGCGCGGAAAAAATTGCGCACGAGAGGTCGCTTCGGCTCATGTCGCATCGCCAACTGCTGATACTCCTGCTGCACGGGGGTTAAATTCTTCTTTTTTTGATCGGCCATTCTTCTCTCACTCCTTTTTACCGTATTAAAAATGGCTTGACCTGGTCGATGATCGTCTGCAATTGTTCGGCGTCGCGCTGATACGTCTGTTTGGCTGTGTCGTTTTTTGTCCCGAGAGCAAACAGCTCCAGATCAGCCTGGCATTTTTTCAGAGTCGCAAAAGTCAGCTTCGTTGCCTGCGGAGCCGGAACCTGTATCTTGTCGTCATACAGATCGAGGTACAGCTCGCCTCCTTTGTCTACCTGGGCGAGAAACACATTTTCCAGCGCCACACCTGCTTTTTGCAGCTGCGTGCGTACCCATCTGCGGTTGTAGCCCGCCGTTGCCAACGGCTCGTCCATGATCACCCCATCCATGATGACGACCTGGCCTTCTTCTGCTGGCGGCACCGTCAGCTCTAATTGTTGAGCTGTCAAGGGCTGGTTTTCCGACTTCAGCAGTACACTCAGTTCCCCGTTTGTCTCCATGAGCGCAAATTCGACGTCTGCCACCCGAAACACATTTTTGATTCGAAGCTGTTCCATTAAATCTTCTGCCGTCAGCCGCTCCCTTTTCAGGTTGTCCTCCATGATTTTCCCTTCTTTGATCAGCACGGTTGACTTGCCTTCGAACAAGTCGCGCATCACCTTGCTTTTCAGCGATACCCATTCCATCAAAACGGGGAAAATCGCAAACACACCCATGGAAATCAAACTGTGAAAAACAGGCCCGTCCATCTCCGTTGCCATGAAGGCTGCGATCGAGCCGATCGTAATCCCGACGATGTATTCAATGAACGTAAGCTGCTTGATTTGCCGCTTGCCAATAATTTTGGTAAGAAGGAACAAGTACGCCAACGCTCCTATGGAACGCAGCAAAATATTTAACCAGTCAGGCATGCTCCACCTCCATCAACCGTTGACCCTTGAAGAAAAGCCAAGAGAGAGAGCGTCTCTCCCTCTTGTTTTGCAGCATGGCTAGAAGCCTTTGTACTGTGGCTCTTCGTTCTCCAACTCGGTAACACGCTGTTGCAAGTTGTCCACAATCGTTTGCGTCTGCGCAGCTGCATCCGTGTACAATTGCTTTGCTTGCTTGTTCTGCGTGCTAAGAGCGAACGACTCCAAATCTGCCTGTGCCCCTTTCAGGCTGGCAAGAGCCTGTTTTACCTGTGCTCCAACTGTCATAGCCAATCACCTCCCAACACATATAGAATCAGCCAGTACCGCGGAAATATGCGGTTAAGTTTGGTTTGTCGGCTGTAACGTTTTTCCATTTCATCGACTTTTTCCTCATAAAAAAGGAAAGACACCCGCAGGTGCCTCTCCTCATCCACTTATGCAATTAGCCACGGCCAGCCAATTGTTGTTCAGCGAAAGCAACGAGACGTTTTGTGATCTCGCCACCAACTGAACCGTTTTGACGGGAAGTGGTGTCCGGACCAAGCTGAACGCCGAATTCAGAAGCGATTTCGTACTTCATTTGGTCCAGCGCTTGGTTAGCTTGAGGAACCACCAGATTGTTGCTGGATCTGTTGTTAGCCATCTGTAATCACCTCCTCGTCGTTGGTAGGTTTAATATGCGTGAAGTTTTCCTTGTTCATTCGCGATTTTTGTTTCCAATTTTAGACTCCAGCGAAAAAAGGACGTGTGCGATCTCAACTGCTGCCTCCGGGCGCCGCAGCTTGTCCATGTGCGCGGCAAGCTCTCCCACGCGCCCAGAGCCGCGCAAGCCCCGAATGACTTCGCGAATCTCCTGCGGAGAGCGAGCGAGAATCGCCGCTTGCTGCTCTGTAAGAAACGCACTGTTGTACTGCTCCTGCCCTGGCAACGGCTGATGCAAAATGAGCGGCGTGCGCAAAGCGAGCGCCTCCGCACAAGTGATTCCTCCCGGCTTGGTCACATACGCATCTGCCGCCCCGATCCATTGCCACATGCGCTCCTCGTAGCCTTTCACGACAAAACGGTGCCGCTCGCTCCACGGCGAAACCACGGCCTCCAGCCGCTTTTGCAAACTTGCATTTTTGCCCGTGATGACGACAATCTGTAACGGCTCCTCTTCCTCTGCCAATGTGCGAATCACTTCTTCCATCTGGCCGTATCCGCCCTCGCCGCCGCCAATCAGCACCGTAAATCGATCGACGGCAATGCCGAGCTGACTTTTCCAATCCGACTTGGTCTTACTCGCAGCATAATGGAAAGCACGGCGAATCGGGATGCCGCAAACATGCACTTTTTCAGCGGAAATGCGATAGCGATGCGTCAGCCTTTCCGCCATCTGCTCATGCGCTACCATATAAGCGTCAATTTGCGGGTGTATCCAGAAGCGGTTGACATGAAAGTCAGTAGGGACGCTCACCAGTTGAAAAGGCTTGTCCGCCTTTTGCTTGGCATAGGCGAGCGCCGACAGGCAGTAAGCATGTGTCGCCACCACGACGTCCGGCTGCTCCGCACGCAAAACACGCTGGAGCAACCTTGTCGAGAGCCACCAGCCCAGTGGCTTGGATAACGATCTTCCCCACATCTCATCTTGCTCGTACATTTTGTGCCAAACTGGCTTCGCATACCGCAGCATGTTCAGATAAAAAAAACGGGACAGCACCCGCAATCCCGGGCTGGCCGTCTGTAAGCCTCCGATCACCCGCGCAGATTGTGCGCCGTCCATGTTTTGCAATACTTCCTGGATCGCCTCTGCCGCTACTCGATGTCCGCTGCCTGCCCATTCCTCCGTGACCAGCAAAAAGCGCTTGGCCATCAGAAGGCATCCCCTGTCGTCGGCTTGCTCTGGCCGTAACGCTCCAAGAGCAATTCCTTGGACATGTAGACGCGCTTCAACGGCATATCTTGCTTCCACGTCTGCACGCGCTTTTTCCCGTTCGGGTGGACGATTCTGAGCATGAGTCGCAAATACCAGCGCTTGTAGCGGAAAAACCAGCTCATCGGTACGTCGGAAATGGAAAAGCCCAAAGGAGCCACGCCTTTGTGCAGCATGGTTGTGCCGACGATTCCCTTGATTTGCCCCCGTTCCTCCATCGCTTCCAGAAAAGCCGCCAGCCTCGGCAAGGATTGCAAAATATGCCTGCGCAATAACAAGGCTACTTTCAGTTCGTCTTTGACGCCCCTGCAAAGAGTGGCAAAGTAGTAGTTGTGAATATGTATTTTCAAAATCAGATCGCCGTCATGAATGATCCGCTCGTCTGACGTACGCAAAGACTCACCCCGATAACGCAAGGGAACGACCCGAAAAATATTGTTCCCTTTTTCAATATAGGTAAGTCTGGTGCACCGTTGGTAGATTTCATCCCAGTATCCCCATAGCATCAAGAGATTTGTGTTCATATGCAACGGTTCCTTTCCAGCGATGTTTACTTTGTAGTATTCCCCACTACCGCTTCCTTTCATTACCTGGTCAGGCCCTTTTCATCCGCCCCCACAGCATGATCAATGCGGCAGCAATCACGGGAAGCCACATGTGATTCAACATCAGCGGATTGAGCCATTTCCACACGTACGGGTCTTCCAGACACATGTCCACAGCCGTAAACGCCAACACGCCGCCACCGATGATGACCAAACCTGGGAAACGGTTCATCAGCCGCGCGACCCAGACGCTTCCCCACATCAGCAGCGGGATGCTCATCCCCAGTCCAAGCAAAACCAGCCATATATCGCCATGTGCGGCTCCGCCAACCGCCAAAACATTGTCCAAACTCATTACAAAATCTGCTAATATAATCGTTCTGACCGCTTGGCCGATTGTCTGATTGTGCGCAACCTCTGTCGTCTCGTCGTGGCTGCTCAGCATCAGCTTGCAGGCAATCCAGAGCAGCAGCAACCCTCCGATCGCCTTTACAAGCGGAATGTCCAGCATCCACGTCATCACGCCTGTCAAGCCAATTCGCAATACAACAGCCCCAATCGTTCCATACATGATTGCACGGCTTCGCTCCCGTAAAGGCAAGCCCCGACAGGCCATTCCTATGATGACAGCATTGTCGCTGCTCAGTACCAGATCAATCATGAAAATATGCACCAGACCCAGCCAAAAATGCTCTCCCATCCCTGCCTCCCTGGTCCATGAAATGTTTGTCCATTCTACTTTATGCGACTAGAATCGGACCTATGATTGAATATTTTTCCGAAAAAAGGCGGTTTTCAGCGGATTTTGTCAACAAAAAAATTCCACAAAAAAAACATTTTATCGCGAAATCGGGATATTTATACCTTGTCTAATCTTACCTTTTTCCCTTACGATTCTAGTGGGGTGGATAATGAGATGGTGGAGACTGTGACGCTTAACTTATTGCACGTTTCACGGAAAATTTTAGACTTGGCTCCAAGAATTACTACGATATGGATGCAGGAAATTGTTCGCAGTATGGAAATCCCTGTAACAATTCCTCGTGATTTTGCGGAGAAACGAACGGTTCTCTTAGCCCGTTATCTGGTGGAAGACGTAGACCAGGACATGCAGAACTGGGCACTGGATATGGGAGAGTGGCTGCGTTCGCAGGAGTTCCCCTTCTCCTCCATTTTGCGCACGTATCAGTTGTATCGAAACGTATTCTGGCGTGTGCTTCAGCCTGAACTGCAACATTGGTCCCTCTCTCCCCAGGACATGCACTATCTGGAAAAGCAACTGGGCAAAGCGATGGACGAGAGTGTCTTTTGGGCTGTCTATCATTTTGAGCAAATGATCAACAAAGAGCTCGTTCAAAAGGAAGAAACGATTTCTTACCTGCACAACGACAAGCTGACCATGCTGGGGAAAATCGCGGCCAACATGGCCCACGAGCTGCGCAATCCGCTCTGTGCCATTGAAGGCTTTCTCAAACTGATCAGTGAGTCGACGCAGGAACAGGCACAATTGCAAACGTACATTCAGGTCGTCATGCATGAATTTGAAAACTTGCATCGGCAAATTACCGGCTTTCTCAGCTTTTCCAAAAAACCGATTCTCGATGAAATTTTCAAAACTGTCCAAGTTGAGCAACTGCTCGCTGAAGTAGAAACGCTGATTACTCCGAGACTTTTGGGAGAAAACATACGATTCGAAAAACAAATCCACCCCTGCTCTCTGGCTTGTTATGAGGAAGGCTTGAAACAGGTCGTCGTCAACTTGCTGAACAATGCGATTGACGCCGTGCAAAACCGAACGGACAAGTACGTCCACATTATCGCTACTGCTTCGGATGGCTGGCTTTATTTAAGTGTGGAAAACAACGGTGAAATGATTCCTCCCGACATTGTGGAGGTTCTGTTCCAGCCGTTCTTTACAACCAAACAAAACGGGACGGGCATTGGCTTGTCCATCTGTAAAAATATTATTGAGAAGCACAACGGCACCATCCATTGCGACTCCAACGAGAAGCGCACCCGTTTCGTCGTATCGCTTCCGATCGTAACAGTAGAAGAAGCTGTAGAGCCTGTGGAAGCGACCAACTGAATCCTGGTGGGTTAGTATAATAGTCAAGTCAATCGCGCTTCTGTGAACACAAAAAAGCCTCCTGGTCATCAGGAGGCAATGCAAGAGATCCGTTACCTATACGTTCGGTAAGCGACCTTAGCCTTACTGTACACGAAAACATATGTTTCTACCACTGAAACCGTCAGACAGCTTTCGACATCGTTTTTCTGAAGCTTTTACGTTCATAAGCACTAAACCTGCTGCTTCGTTCATTCGTCTCTCGTCGGATGAAAGAAACCCGGACTGATTCTGTTTCTTTTTTGTTTTTTATACTTACGCGAATAAAAGACCTCTGGCATGCTGGACTGACGCAGCCACACGAGGTCTTTTTCTGTTGGATCGTTTGCTTGCGGATAGAGACGATGGGAGAATAACGAAAAAAGCAGAGAGCTAAACGGCTCTCTGCTTTTACATATGGAGCGGGTGATGGGAATCGAACCCACGCGACCAGCTTGGAAGGCTGGAGTTCTACCATTGAACTACACCCGCATCGAACGAACTTGGTGCCGAGGACCGGACTTGAACCGGTACGGGAGAAACTCCCGACAGATTTTAAGTCTGTTGCGTCTGCCCATTCCGCCACCCCGGCAGCTTTTCACGAATCGTTAGGCAAATCATGGTCGGGAAGACAGGATTCGAACCTGCGACCCCTTGGTCCCAAGCCAAGTACTCTACCAAGCTGAGCTACTTCCCGACTTTGCTATTTCTCTTCCCTTTTAAGGTAAAGAGGCGTGCCCTGAGAGATTCGAACTCCCGACCTTTTGATTCGTAGTCAAACGCTCTATCCAGCTGAGCTAAGGGCACATGATATGAAGCGGACGACGGGTCTCGCTTCTACTG
>NZ_DOTK01000012.1:0-16843 GCF_003521185.1 Brevibacillus sp. | reverse complement strand
CTACTTGACAGGGGGCACTTCAGTAGCGAAAAGTCGAGGGTCTTTTCCTATGCAAATCTGCTCCAAGCCATATTCCAGACAACAGTGTCTAACAAATGAAACAGCGCATCTGTCCATGTGTACAAATGTTTATACACTATTCACCCGTGTGTCAAAAATCCCCGCATATTTCCATTTGGCACACATGTTGCATTTTCAGTATTTTGCAAAATTTGCAACAGTTCATAAGAAGAGGGGTTGATCGCGTGAAAAAAAGCATGTTTGCATTAGTCAGCAGTATCGCGGTACTGGGGGTAGCACTCGCAGGTTGCGGGGGAGGGCAGCAAGCCGCCCAGCCGACGAGCCAGCCAGCACAATCTGGACAAGCACAAGGCAATGCGCAGCCTGCACCAGCGGAAAAGCCGAAAGAGGCGCAAGTCTTGCGCTGGAATTTGCACTCCGAGCCGCCGACAGGCGATCCGGGACTGGCTGAGGATACGACATCAGCCGCAATCGTGAAGGCGCTCTTTGACGGGCTGACCCGCATCGGGCCTTCCGGAAAGCCAGAGGAGGCAGTAGCAGAAAAAATCGAAGTATCTCCTGATTTGAAAACGTATACATTCAAGCTGCGCGACTCGAAATGGAGCAACGGCGATCCCGTAACCGCCCATGACTTCGTCTACGCCTGGAAACGTGCCCTCGACCCCAAGACAGCTTCGAATTACGCCTACCAGCTGTACTACATCAAAAACGCGGAAAAAGCGAACAAAGGCAATGGCAGCCTGGACGAAGTCGGGGTCAAAGCGCTTGATGACAAGACATTGCAAGTGGAGCTTGCCAATCCGACGCCGTTTTTCCTGGAGCTGACCGCCTTCCAAACTTATTTCCCGGTAAATAAAAAAGTGATTGAATCATCGGCGACCTGGGCAGGCGATGCCAAGACGCATGTCGGAAACGGCCCGTTCAAGATGGAAACATGGGAGCACAAGAGCAAGATGGTCATGGTCAAAAACGAGAACTATTGGGACAAAGACAGCGTCAAGCTCGACAAAATCGAGTTTTCCATGGTAGAGGACGAGAATACGGAGCTGTCCATGTTCGAGAACGGCGAAATTGACTGGGCAGGCGCTCCGCTTAGCTCTTTGCCGACCGATGCCATGCCAGCCTTGAAAGACAGCGGCAAGCTGCAAGTAAAACCAGTCGGCGCGACGTACTGGTACAAGTTCAATACAGAGCAACCTCCTTTTCATAACGTGAAAATCCGCAAAGCGTTCGCCTATGCGATCAACCGCCAAATTCTCATCGACAACGTTCTCCAGGCCAACCAGCAGCCAGCCATGGGGGCCGTTCCGCCAACGATGGCCCTCAACCCGGATGGATACTTCAAAGACAACGATCTGGAGACAGCGAAAAAGCTGCTCGAAGAGGGCATGAAAGAACAGGGCCTGTCCAAGCTCCCACCTGTAACACTCGTTTACAACACGTCCGAAGGTCACAAAAAAATCGCCGAGGCCATTCAGGATCAATGGCGCAAAAATCTCGGTGTGGAAGTGAAGCTGGAAAACCAGGAGTGGAAAGTCTACCTGGAAACGATGCACGAAGGAAACTATCAAGTAGGGCGCCTTGGCTGGTCCGGCGATTTCAACGATCCGATCAACTTCCTGGAGCTGTTCAAGGAAAAGGACGGCGGAAACAACGACACGCGCTGGGAAAATCCGAAATTCAAGGAATTGCTGAACCAGTCTGCGACAGAGGGTGATCCGGACAAACGCAAGGCGATTTTGCGGGAAGCCGAGCAAATCATGATGGATGAAATGCCGATCATGCCGATCTACTTTTACACGCATACATGGGTGAAAAACGACAAGGTAAAAGGAGTCTTCCAGGACGGATTGGGCGCAATCGACTGGAAATGGACGTCGATCGAATAACAAGTGAATGGGGGAAGGTCTATGAAAAAATGGGGCAGTGTAGTGGTTGCAGCGTTGCTTAGTCTGTCGCTCGCCGTTGCGGGATGTGCGAACCAGGGCCAAGGTGCAGCGGACGCCAATGAAATCCTGGTCGGCGTGCTTTTGCCAGTGACGGGAAACAACGCAACAGATGGGAAAGACATGCAAAACGCCATCGAAATGGCTGTGAAAAAAGTGAATGACAGCGGCGGCGTGCTTGGAAAAAAGCTGAAAATCGAAGTCGCGGATGACGGATGCGATCCGCAAATGGCAACGACCGCAGCGAACAAGCTTGTCTCGCAAAATGTAGTCGCAGTCGTGGGCGGCTACTGCTCCGGTGCTACGCTTCCTTCTTCCGGTGTGTTCAAAAATGCGAATATCCCGATGATCGTCCCGGCAGCCAACTCGGCAAAATTGCCAGCCCAAGGTTATGACACCCTGTTTTTGATCAATGGCCTAACCCCAGACCAAGCCCAAACCGCAGCAGATTACATGGCAGCCAACCAGGCCAAAAAAGTCGCTCTCATTCACGACAACTCCGCTTATGCCAAAGACCTCGCCGACTTCGCCAAAGCTGCCGTGGAAAAGAGCGGCGGCACCGTCATCGCCTATGAAGCGATCAATCCCGAAGAAAAAGATTTCAGCGCGCTCGTCACCAAGCTGAAAGGTTTGCAGCCAGACGCCACCTATTTTACCGGCTACTATGCGGCTGGCGGGCTGTTGGTCAAACAGTTCAAGCAAAAAGCAGTACCGGGCCTGTTCCTCGTAGGCGACGGATCGTTCAGCGAGGACGTCATCAAAATCGCCGGAGCGGACAACGCAGAGGGGCTGTTGATTACGGCTACGCCGACTGCTGAATTTATCGAGGGCGCAGAAGCCTTCACCACCGAATACAAGCAAACGTACAACAACCTTGCTCCTGGGCCGTTCTCTGCGCTCAGCTACAACGCGGTTAATTTGCTGGCAGATGCCTTGAAACGGGCCAACTCGACAGAGCGCGATGCGATCAAGAAGGCGCTCAAGGAAACGAAAGACTTCCAAGCTCTCGGTCAAACGATCTCTTTCAACGCGCAAAACACGCTCGATACTTCCAACTTTGCTGTGCTCAAAGTGACAGGTGGCAAATTCATATTGGCGAAATAGGGCCGCCAGAGCAAGGAAGAGGTCATTCAGGCAAAGGGGTGGTGATGGAATGGAGATTCTGGTCCAAACGCTGGCAGACGGTTTGGTCATCGGCGCGTTTTACAGTTTGATCGCTCTCGGCTACACGATGGTTTTTGGCATCATCAAGCTGCTCAATTTTGCTCATGGCGACTTGTACATGCTCGGCGCATTCGTCGGCTACAGCTTGCTCAGCATGATTGGCGGCGGCGATTCCGGCATGGGGCTGTTCGGGATACTCGTCGTACTGCTGTTGACGATGGTGATTGTCGGCATTGCCGGGATGGGGATTGAGCGGATTGCTTACCGTCCGCTGCTCCTTGCTCCCAGACTGTCGATCCTGATTACCGCAATTGGCGTATCCCTTTTTCTGGAAAATGGCGCGATGATCGCCTGGGGCGCACAGTATCAGGTGTATCCGTTGCAACTGTCGCATGCCGGAATCAATTTGTTCGGGGCTACGATCACGTATACCCAGATCGGGCTTGTGCTCATCTCGGCATTGCTGATGCTCGGGCTGCATCTGTTCATCAACCGGACGCTTTACGGAAAAGCGATGCGGGCCATCGCGCACGATCAGACGGCGTGTCAGCTGATGGGCATTAACGTGCACAAAGTCATCGGACTTACTTTTTTTATCGGAGCTTCACTGGCGGCGGGGGCAGGGACGATGGCTGGCGCTTATTACGGAACCGTCAATTTCATGATGGGCTTTATCATCGGGCTTAAAGCGTTTACAGCCGCTGTGCTTGGCGGGATCGGCAGCATTCCGGGAGCGATGCTCGGCGGGCTTTTGCTTGGCTTGATGGAGACGGCGGGCACTTTTGTATTCGGTGGATCGTGGAAAGATGTCGTCGCCTTTTCGCTCCTGATCTTGATCCTGGTGCTCAAGCCGACGGGCATCATGGGCGAGAAAGTGACAGAGAGGATGTAGCCGATGAACGGATATCGCAAAAAGCTGCCTGTCGTCCTGTTGCTGCTTGTCGCCGCCATCCTGCCGTTTCTCGCCAATAATTACTGGCTCGATGTGGCGACACTCGCCTTGTTTTACATCGTTTTGGCTCAGGGGCTGAATGTGGTCGTCGGCTTTGCCGGCCTGCTTGACCTCGGCTACGCGGCGTTTTTCGCTGTTGGAGCTTATACGACGGGAATCTTGATGACGGTTTACGGCTGGTCGTTTTGGCTGACTTTGCCCGTGTCGATTGCGCTTGCTGCTGTCGTCGGGGTTATCATTGGCGCTCCGACTCTGCGGCTGCGCAGCGATTACTTGGCGATCGTCACACTCGGTTTCGGGGAAATCATTCGTCTATTGGCGATCAACTTGAGCATAACAGGTTCGGCTTCCGGCATTTACGGCATTCCGCGACCGTCCATCGGGAGCTATGTGCTTGCGGGACAGCTTGATTTTTACTATCTGATTCTCGTCATTGCCATCTTGGCTGTGCTCGCGGTCAAGCGGCTGGGAACGTCGCGGATCGGCAGGGCGTGGATGTACATTCGCGAGGATGAGGACGCAGCCGAGGCCATGGGCATCAATCGGATCAACATGAAGCTGTTGGCTTACTCCATCGGAGCGGTCATCGGCAGTTTGGCAGGTTCTGTGTTCGCCGTCAAAATGAGTGCGATTGCCCCGCTCAGTTTCAGCTTTACGCAGTCGATCATGATTTTGCTCGCGGTCGTGCTCGGAGGCTTGGGCAGCATCCCGGGTGTCGTCCTGGGCGCTGTGCTGGTCATCACCTTGCCTGAACTGCTTCGCTCAGTGGAAGACTGGCGCTATCTGATCTTTGGGATCGCGCTGGTGGCGATGATGCTGTTTCGTCCACAAGGGCTGTGGCCCGCCCGATACGATGCAGGGCAAGCAGCCAGCGGGGAAACAGAAGCAGCGCTTTCGGGAAGGGGGGACGACGATGTCAACGTTGACGCTGAAAAATGTAACGCTTAAATTCGGCGGCCTTGTGGCTGTCAACGACTTGACAGTCCAGATCGGTGCAGGCTCGATCACGAGCATGATCGGCCCGAATGGCGCGGGAAAAACGTCTGTCTTCAACATGATCACGGGCTTTTACAAACCGACAGCGGGGCAGATTTTGCTGGACGGACAAAATCTGGTCGGGAAAAAGCCAAGCCAGATCACTCGCCTCGGACTGGCGCGCACTTTTCAAAACTTGCGGCTGTTTCCGAACTTGACGGTTTTGGACAATGTCAAGGCAGGCATGCACAGCCGCACGAAGCAAGCGGTCTGGGGAGCGCTGTGGCATACGCGGGCACAGCGTCAGGAAGAACGCTTGATCGAGCAGACGGCGCTGGACTGCTTGCGCTTTGTCGGCATGGAACAAGATTGCGCGCGGATCGCGAAAAATTTGCCGTACGGAGCGCAGCGGTATTTGGAAATTGCCCGCGCGCTGGCGACGCAGCCGAAGCTTCTGCTTCTCGACGAACCTGCCGCTGGACTGAACTATGAGGAAAAAGAGGCGTTGATCGGGTTGATCCGCAGCATCCGCGACACGTATGGGCTGACCGTCCTGATCATTGAGCACGACATGGGCTTGATCAAAAAAATATCGGATCACGTCGTTGTTCTGGATTATGGGCAAAAAATCGCGGAGGGCGTTCCGGAAGCTGTCCTGAACAACCCGCGGGTGGTCGAAGCGTACCTGGGGAAGGAGGAGGCAGTGTGACGGCACTTTTGACGATTGAAAGCCTCCAGGCGCATTACGGGAAAATCGCGGCGCTCAAAGGGATCAGCCTGCAAGTGAACCAGGGGGAGATCGTCGCGCTTCTCGGCAGCAACGGAGCGGGCAAAAGCACCACGCTGAAAGCGATCTCCGGGATTGTCCGGCCGACGAGCGGCGAGATTGCTTTGGCCGGCAAAAGTCTGGTCGGCTGCGCCCCGCATCAAATCGTGGAAGCAGGTGTCATCCATGTTCCGGAAGGGCGGCGGATCTTTGCCGGACTGACCGTGCGCGAAAATCTGGAGCTTGGCGGATTTACGAAGAGACGAGAGAAGGCGGCCGCCAAGGAAGGGATCGAGCAAGCTTTTGCCTTGTTTCCCCGCTTGCAGGAGCGAAGTCAACAGCTGGGAGGAACGCTGAGCGGCGGCGAGCAGCAAATGCTGGCGATTTGCCGCGCTTTGATGGCGCGACCGAAGCTGTTGATGCTGGATGAGCCGTCGATGGGGCTGGCCCCGATTATTGTGCAAGAGATCATGAACATAATCAAGGAAATCAACAGGCAAGGCACGACGATTTTATTGATCGAGCAAAATGCCAAGGCAGCGCTCAAGCTTGCCCATCGCGGCTATGTGATGGAGACGGGGCGCATTGTGATGGAAAATACGGCAGACGTGCTGCGCACAGACGATTCGATCGTCAAGGCGTACCTGGGCGCGTGAGTCAGTCAGGCAGTCAGGAAAAGGCTGTTCTCCAACGACAAAGGAGGAATCAACCGTGGAATTGATTCGCATTTTGTCTGAGTTGTTGCCGCCCAAAGAGGGGCGAAGCTGCCGGGAGCTGCGCGGGTGTTTTCGCCGTTTTTTTCAGCGCAAAAAGGCGGGCAGGCGACGTTAGCCCAAGCAGGCCCGTTTTGCATTCGCGCTGCTGTAAACCACGCCGCAAAAACGCAAAAACCAACCTCCCGTTTCACACGGCAAAGTGAGACGGGAGGTTGATTTTCACAAGACGAGGTACGAGCGAGCTTCGCCTTTCGCGCTGGATTATTTGTTCAGTTTGTTGTACAAAGTCGCGCGGGAAATGCCGAGTCTTTTGGCAGCGGCCTGCTTGTTGCCGTTTTCCAGCTCGATCGCGCGCAGGATGACGCGCCGTTCATGCGCTTCCAGTTCTTCCTGCAAAGAAAACAGGTCGTCCGGCAGCTCGACGGGCAACTGCTTGGCCTGGCTTTGCACAGAGTACGGCAAGTCTTCCTCGCGGATCGTTCCGTCCGTAGCAAAAACGACCAGCCGCTCGATGGCATTGCGCAGTTCGCGAATATTGCCCGGCCAGTCGTATTGCAGCAAATTTTGCATGACGTTTTGCGAGATGGCGTGGATCGGCCGATTGTAGCGCAAGGAAAACTCGTAGAGAAAAAAGTGGGCCAGCTCGACTGTGTCTTCGATCCGCTGCCGCAAAGGCGGGATGGCGAGGGTGACGACATTGAGCCGATAATACAAGTCCTCGCGAAACTTTCCTTCACGGATCATTTCCTCCAAGTTTTTGTTGGTGGCGGCCACTATGCGAAAATCGGCTTCGATCTGCTTCGTTCCTCCCACAGGGTAATACTTTTTCTCCTGGAGGACGCGGAGCAGCTTGACTTGCATGTCGAGCGGCATTTCGCCCACTTCGTCGAGAAACAGCGTTCCGCCGCGGGCCAGCTCAATCATCCCTTTTTTGCCTTTTTGATCAGCGCCGGAGAAAGCTCCCTTTTCATAGCCGAACAGCTCGCTCTCAAAAAGGGTGGGGGAGATCGCTCCGCAGTTGATCGCGATAAAAGGAGCGTTTGCGCCTTCGCGCACATCGTGCACCGCCTTGGCGAACAGCTCTTTGCCGACGCCGCTCTCCCCGATAATCAGCACGGTCGCCTGGGTCGAGCCGAGCTTTTGGATCATCGACTTGATCTGGCGGATGGCGAGGCTGGTTCCTTTGATGTGCTGGAACGGATCGGGAGTGGAGCTGAGCTTCGCCATTTCCTGCTGCAAATGATTCACTTTTTTGTTCGCCTTCAACAGTTCCTGATTCAGGCGAACCTGGCTGGTAATATCGGTCTCAGCGGCAACAGCGCCGATGATTGTATCGTGCAAATAAATCGGTTTCGTATTGATGAGGACGACGAGGTCTTCTCGCGGCTGATGCTGATGGCGGTAGAGCGATTGCCCGTTATGCAGCGATTTGAGCGTCTCCAGCATGTCGAGCGGGAAAAAGTCCGTGATCGGCCGCCCGACGATGTCTTTGGCCTTCAGCGAAAAAATGCGCTCCGCACCTTCCGTCCAGACCATGACGCGAGCTTTTTCGTCGATGACGGAGATCGAGGCGTCCATCGTCTGGATCATCGTCTCAAAATAAGCCTCCAAAATTTCATAAGAGGTAAAAACGGCACGGAGAACAGTCGGGCGGTCGAGATATCCGACAGGTTCCCCTTGGTCATCGGTGACGAGCACATAGCTGTGGGTGCCGAGCAGTTGGATCGCAGCAGGAAGCGGAGCAGCAACAGTCAGGACGCCGACCTGTTCCCATGCGGCTGGCGGCTTGCTTTCGTCGGCAAAAATGTCGGCGTCCGTAGACGCGAGCGTACAGGCGTGCCAGCCGGAAGATAGCGGGGCAAACGCAATCGGTACGGTTCCTTTCGAGGGCAGCAAAGAAAGCGGTTGCTCCCGGTAAATCTGCATGTTCGTCTGGATCAGCTCGGCAATGCCAGGCAGCTTATGGTTCATCCCGATCATTCCTTTTGGAAGAGTGTATAAAAATGTAAACACTTTCTCGAATATTATACATTCGCTTGTTGAGTTGTAAAAGAATTTAGACAAAAATTTTGCGGATGTTCGCTCCTTTTGGTTGGCACGGCATTTGCAAAAATAAACAAGTGCAACGATTTTACGAAAAGCTTTTGAGGAGAATCAGCCATGACAAGACAAACCCATGCGCAGATTGCGGTAATCGGCGGCGGCATTATCGGGGCGGCGATTGCCTACTACACAGCCAAGGCTGGACTGGATGTGGTCGTGCTGGAAAAAGGCGAGCTGGCGTCAGGGACGTCCTCGCGCTGCGACGGCAACATTTTGGCGATCGACAAAGACCCCGGCTTCGACAGCCAGATGTCCTTGCAAAGCCAGATGCTCGTCGACCAGCTGACCCGGGAGCTGGAGCATTCGTTTGAATATCGGGCTTTGGGCAGCATTCTCGTCTGCGAGTCAGAGGCGGAAATGGAAGCAGCAGCGCAGTGGGTGCGACGGCAAAAGGAAGCCGGGCTGCCTTTTCGGATGCTGGATCGCCAGGACATTCGCCAGGAGTCGCCTTACTTTGCCGACGACTTGCTGGGAGGTTTGGAGTGCGCGACCGACTCTACTGTGAATCCGTACATGCTGACCTTTGCGCTGTTTGAAGGCGCGAAAAAGCACGGGGCAAAAATCATGCGGCGTACCGAGGTCAAGGCGCTGCGCCGCGATCAGGCGACGGGAACGTTTCAGCTCGAACTGAATACGGGCGCGATGACAGCGCAGCAGGTGGTCAATGCAGCGGGAGTGTGGGCGCCTTTCATCGGGCAGATGGTCGGAGTCGACATTCCGGTCGTGCCGCGAAAAGGACACTTGATCGTCGCGTCCAGACAGCTTCCGGTCGGGATGCGCAAGGTGATGGAGTTTGGCTACTTGATCTCCAAATTCGGCGGAGTGCGCCAGGTCGATGCCGAGACGGAAAAATACGGGGTTGCGCTGGTGTTCGAGCCGACAGAGAGTCAAAACTTTTTGATCGGATCGAGCCGCCAGTTCGTCGGCTTTGACACGCGAATCGATCTGAACGTGGTGCGCTGCATGGCGAGAAGGGCGCTGCGCTTTTATCCGAAAATCGCTGACTTTGCCATGATCCGTACGTATTGCGGGTTGCGCCCGTGGACGGAGGATCATTTGCCGATCATCTCGCGCGTCGAGGAAGTGCCCGGCTTTTTTATCGCGGCTGGACATGAAGGGGATGGGATCAGCCTGGCGGCGGTCACAGGCAAGCTGATGTCCGAAATGCTACAGGGACAGTCGGACACGATCATCCCCACCGAACCGCTTCGCCACGACCGATTCACGAAGAAAGAGGTGCTGCATCCATGAAAGCAGCCAGAGTGTTTACGACTGTGGACACGCATACGGGCGGCAATCCGACCCGCACGGTCATCAGCGGTCTGCCGAAGCTCCAGGGGGAGACGATGGCGGACAAAATGCTGCACATGCAAAAAGAGTACGACTGGATTCGCACCCTGCTGATGTACGAGCCGCGCGGCCATGACGTCATGTCTGGCGCTCTCGTGGTGGAGCCGTGCCACCCGGAAGCGGACGTGGGGGTGATCTACATCGAGACGGGCGGTTACTTGCCGATGTGCGGGCATGACACAATCGGGCTTTGCACAGCGTTGGTGGAAACCGGAATGATTCCGGTAAGCGAGCCGCTGACGAGATTGAAACTGGATACGCCAGCAGGCTTGGTCGAGGTGGAAATCCAGGTTGAGGGGGGAAAGGCGAAGCAGGTGTCGTTTACGAACATTCCTGCCTTTCTCTACAAGCAAGATGTCAGCGTCACAGTGGAAGGGATCGGTACGGTTACATGCGACATCGCCTACGGTGGCAATTTTTACGCGATTACGGACGCGCGGGCGCTGGGACTCGAACTGGCTCCGGGAAATGCCTCTGTGATCGTCGACACGGCTGTGCGCATTCGCAAAGCGATCAACCAGTCCCTGGAAGTCGTCCATCCGGCGAAGCCGTTCATCCGCGGCTTGACGCACGTGGAGTTTTACACGGACCCGAGCGCGCCGGAAGCAGATGTCAAAAACACGGTCGTCGTGCCGCCAGGTGGAATTGACCGTTCTCCGTGCGGCACAGGCACATCCGCGAAGCTGGCTACGCTGTTTGCCAAAGGCGAGATCGGGCTGGACGAACCATTTGTCCATGAGAGCATCGTCGGCTCGCTGTTTACAGGAAAAGTGCTGGCGGTTGCGGAGGAAGGCGGACTTCCCGCTGTCGTGACAACCATTGCTGGCAGCGCCTGGCTGATGGGCAAGCACACGATTTTTTACAATCCTGAAGATGAGCTGGCAAACGGCTTTTTGCTGATTCCGGCGGCCACAGACCATTAAATACAAAAAGTTGAGAGGAGAATGAACGATGGGAAGATTTGAAGGGGTATACGTAGCGATTGTCACGCCATTTACTAGCGATTACGAGGTGGATTACAAGCGGCTGACAGAGCTGTGCGACTGGCTGATTCAGGAAGGAGTCAACGGTTTGGTGCCGTCCGGTTCCTTGGGTGAATACGCCACGATGACAGGCGAGGAGCGGGCCAAAGTCATCCATACGGTGATTGCAGCAGCAAAAGGCCGCGTTCCGGTCGTAGTCGGCTCGGCAGCGCCGTCGACCCGTCAGGCAGTGGAGTGGGTGCAATTTTCCAAAGACGCAGGCGCAGCCGGGGTGATGGCTTTGCCGCCGATCAACTACAAGCCGCTGGAAAACGAAGTGTTCGCGCATTACGAAGCGCTGAACACGGTCGGATTGCCGATTATCGCTTACAACAACCCGCACGATTACAAGATCGACCTGACCCCGGATATTTTGGCGCGGCTGGCGAAGTTTGAAAACGTGGTAGCTGTCAAAGAGTTTTCCGGGGATGTGCGTCGCATGCAGGACATTCTCGCCCAGACAGACCTGGAAGTGATGGTCGGCGTGGACGATTTGGTGATGGAGGGCGGCTTGATCGGAGCGACGGGCTGGATCGCCGGCGTGCCGAATGCTTTGCCAAAAGAAGGCGTGGAGCTGTTCCGACTCGCGCGCGCAGGCAAGCTTGCGGAGGCTCAGGCTCTGTACCGCCGACTGCTGCCGCTGTTCCATTACGACGCAAGTCCGCAGCTCGTGCAGTCGATCAAGTACATGATGGAGCTGGCTGGCTTCCCTGTAGGTCCGACTCGCCCACCGCGCCTCCCGCTGGCAGACGACTACTACGCTGGGATTAAAAAGGCGTTTGACTACGCAGTCGGCGCAGCCAGCGGACGATAAGGGGGAAGGGCAGGCATGCACAGCAAAAACTGGATCGGCGGCGAATGGATTACGCCGCACGGAGCCGAGGTGACAGTCAAAAACCCGTCGCGCTTTGCCGAGGAAGTGGGCGTCTTGCACATGTCCGACCGCTCCCACGTATTCGCAGCAGCAGATGCCGCACGTGTGGCGCAAGCCGAGTGGGCGAGGAAAACAGGTGCTGTTCGTGGCGAGGTGTTGTATCAGATGGCTTCCGCTCTGGAGGCTCATGCAGACAGTCTCGCCAGACTCGCGAGCCAGGAGATGGGCAAGCAGCTGGGCGAAATGCGCGGCGAGGTGGCGCGGGGCATCAGTTTGTTGCGCTATTATGCCGGCGAAGGAATGCGGGCCAACGGCAATTTGATCCCGTCTGCGGATACGGATGTTTTGCAGTACAGCCGTCGAGTGCCGCTCGGTGTCGTGGCTGTCATTACGCCGTGGAATTTCCCTGTCGCGATTCCGATTTGGAAGATCGCTCCCGCGTTGATCTGCGGCAATGCCGTCATCTGGAAGCCGGCGGAAAACGGTTCTTTGACCGCGACGCGTCTGGCAGAAATTTTTGCCGAGACGAAGCTGCCGCCAGGAGTGCTCAATCTGGTGATCGGAAAAGGACGGGAAATCGGAACGACTTTGATTGAGGAAGCTGCGGTGGACGCGGTCAGCTTTACTGGCTCGTCCGCGACAGGCAGGCAGATCGCGATTGCTTGCGCGGGACGCAACATCAAATGCCAGACCGAGATGGGCGGAAAAAATGCGGCGGTTGTCCTCGCTGACGCGGATCTGGACAAAACGGTGCCGATCTTGCTCAGCGGGGCATTCCGCTCTGCTGGGCAAAAATGTACGGCGACGAGCCGGATTATTGTGGAAAAGGCGGCTTACGAGCCATTGGTCGAGCGGTTGCAGACAGCTATCTCGCTGTGCAAGGTCGGGGATGCTTCCGATCTGGATGCTTACTTGGGTCCGGTCGCTTCTGCGGCGCAGTACGAGACAGTCGGGCAATACGTGTCTATCGCCCAGTCTGAGGCCCGGTTGATTGCCCAAAGTCCGGCTTATGCGGGAGCGGAGCACGGCTACTTTATCCGTCCGCAAATCGTGGAAGGAGTAGCGGCCGACCACGCTTTGGTTCAGGAGGAAGTGTTCGGGCCGCTGGCTGTGCTTTTGACGGCAGATGGGTTCGACGAGGCAATCGAGCTGTGCAACCAGTCTGTGTACGGGCTGAGCGCTTCGCTGTTTACCCGTGATCTGGCGAGTGCCCACCGCTTTTTGGACTTGGCGCAGGCCGGGATGGTGCGCGTCAATCAGGAGACGGCCGGGGTGGAGTACCAGGCTCCGTTTGGCGGCATGAAGCAGTCCAGCTCGCATACGCGGGAGCAAGGGCAAGCGGCGCTGGACTTTTACAGTGCCACGAAGACATGCGCGATCAAATACGCCTGGTAAACAGCGAAACCTGGCAGGTAAAGGTGTGGGAGGACTATGAACATCCAGCAGTTGTTTACGACCATTGACGCCCATACAGGAGGGGAGCCGCTGCGGATCATCACGGGCGGCATCCCGCCTCTCAAAGGCGAAACGATTTTGGAGAAGCGCCGTT
Organism: Brevibacillus sp.; assembly: GCF_003521185.1. Taxonomy (NCBI): domain Bacteria; kingdom Bacillati; phylum Bacillota; class Bacilli; order Caryophanales; family Paenibacillaceae; genus Brevibacillus; species Brevibacillus sp. Next base: position 3,405 of record NZ_DOTK01000012.1, on the reverse strand, counting down.
ATTTTCGCCAGGAGCTGGATCATATCCGGCGGGTGCTGATGTACGAACCGCGCGGACACCACGGGATGTACGGTTGCGTCATGACGGCTCCCGTCAGCCCGGATGCGGCCTTTGGCGTCCTGTTCATGCACAACGAAGGCTACAGTACGATGTGCGGCCACGGGATCATCGCGGTCGTGACAGCGGCGATCGAGACAGGGATGCTTCGCGTGGCTGATCCGGATGAGCGGATTGTGATCGACAGTCCGGCGGGCCGGATCATCGCGCGTGCCCACACGGATGGAGCGCACGTCCAGTCGGTCGCTTTTGAGAACGTCCCGTCTTTTGTGTTCGCCAAGGATGTGCCGATCGAGTGGGAAGGAAAGCTGTTTTCCGTCGATATCGCCTTTGGCGGAGCTTTTTACGCGGTCGTGCAAGCCAAGGACATCGGTGTCCAGGTCGAAATCGAGCAGCTGGCGACTTTGCAGGAGTGGGGCAGCCGGATCAAGCAGCAGATTGAAGCGAAGCTTGCGGTCGTTCATCCGTTCGAGCCTGAGCTGGCTGGCATTTACGGGGTGATTATCTCGGATGAGCCGCGTGTGCAAGGCTCACACTTGCGCAACGTGACTGTTTTCGCCGACAAGCAGATTGACCGCTCGCCGTGCGGCACAGGTACGGCTGCGCGGGTGGCGACGCTTTTTGCCAGAGGCAAGCTGGCTGTCGGGGAGCGGTTTGTGCACGAAGGGATCGTGGGCAGCCAATTCGTCGGTACCGTACTGGAAACGACGCAGGTAGGCGACTACCCGGCGGTCATTCCGTCCATTGAAGGCCGGGCTTTTATCACAGGTTTGCACCAGTTTGTCGTCGATCCGACTGATCCGTTAAAGGACGGCTTTTTGCTGCGCTAGGCATGGCAGGAGTGGGGAAAAAGGGGCTGCATGATCTGGGCGGCCTCTTTTTCATGCATATAACGGTGTCACAATACTGCCACGCATCCAGGCATCTGCTTTTTTCCGACACTTCTGTTATAATGGCTGGGACAAGTATAAACAAGGGAAAAAGGGGTTGAATTTTGTGCCGTATAAAGCGTTGCTGGAGTCCCACGTGGGTGGTTGGGAAGTCGCGATTGTCCTGTTGATCGTAGCGTACTTCCTCTATCGTGCGGGCAAGGAAAAAGCGGGCAAGATCGTACATATGCTGCTCAGACTCATGATGGTCATTATTCTCGTATCCGGAGCGTGGATGCTGTTTACCGTGCACGCCAGCGAAGTGTATTTCTACGTGAAAGGTCTGCTCGCGATTGTCGCTTTCGGCTTGATCGAGATGTCGCTGGGACGGGCGAAAAGACAGGAAGGCAGCATCGGCTTTTTCATCGGCTGTTTGATCGTGCTGGTCGTAGTCATCATGCTCGGCTACCGTGTATTCGCCTAGTCGTCTGGAAACGGAAATGTATGCATAGAGCTTTCTTTTGCAAGTTGCACGCTTGCAGGGGAAGGCTTTTTTTCATGAAACGGGATATGGCTGCTTGCGGTCAACCAAAAGGTCATGACTGTTTTGTTGCCTGGCCGGGGCTGACGTTGAGGCGGTCGGGCGTTGATCGCGGGACGGGAGCGGAAATTTTGGAGAAACACTCCACTTTATATAAAAGTAATGGCGGATAACTCCTTTTTTGATATAATGACGGTAAGCACGACCAAACGGAGTCACTTTTCAAAAGGAGGCGCAGCATGGCAGGACATACAGAGGAGTTGACCGTTGCCGGAGTCAAGACAAACACCCTTTTGCACATCCAGAGTCTTTTGCCCTCCTTCACGAAATCGGAGCAAAAGGTAGCGAGCATCGTTTTGCAGCAGACAGACAGCGTCATTTATTCTTCTGTGATCGACCTGGCTGAAAAGGCTGGCGTCGGCGAAACGACGGTGCTGCGCTTTTGCCGGAAAATCGGTTTTCGCGGCTATCAGGAGTTCAAGCTGGCGCTCGCGCAGGAGCTGGTTGCACCTGCGAAAAATTTGCACGGCGAAGTAGGCGAGGAAGATTCGCTGGAGACGATGGCGCAAAAAATAACCGCGACGAATCAACAGGCGATTGCCGATACATCTGCCCTGTTCGATCTGGAGCAGATCGAGCGTTGTGTCCAGCTTTTGCAGCAGGCAGGGACGATTCACTTTTACGGAGTAGGAACATCGGCTGTGACGGCGCAGGATGCGAAGTACGCGTTTTTGCGGATCGGACTGCGCGTGGATGCCATGAGTGAATCGCACCTTCAGGCGATGGCGGCAGCTACGCTCGGGCCGGGGGATGTAGCGATCGGGCTGTCTGTTTCCGGGAGCACGAAGGATACGATCGATTCGCTCAAGGTCGCGAAAGAGGCGGGAGCCACGACGATTTGCATTACGCATTACCGCCGCTCGCCGATTACGAGTGTCGCGGATATGACGCTGTTGACCGCCGCACAGGAAGGCCCGTTGCAGGGCGGTTCTCTGGCTGCGAAAATCGCCCAGTTGCACGTGCTGGACGTCATCTGCACGACCATTACGCTGCGCAACAAGGAAAAGGCGCTCACATACAAGGAACGGACAGCGAAAGCCGTATTGGAACGAAAATATTGATTGAGGTGAGAGGAATTGAAACTTGTCATTGTCAAAGATTATCAGGAAATGAGCCGCAAAGCGGCCGAATTGCTTGCCTCTGAGGTGAAGCAGCACCCGCAGACCGTCCTGGGTCTGGCAACGGGCGGCACTCCGGTAGGCATGTACCGGGAGCTGATCAAGCTGCACGAAGACGAAGGGATCGATTTTTCGCAGGCGCAGAGCTTTAATCTGGATGAATATGTCGGGCTGTCTTCGGCGCATCCGCAAAGCTATCGCGCCTATATGCAGGAAAATTTGTTCCAGCACATCAACTTGCCAGCAGACAAAACACACGTCCCAACAGGAGATGCGGTCGATCTGGACAAGGAGTGCGCGCGCTATGAGGAAGCGATTCGCGAAGCGGGCGGTATCGATATTCAAGTGCTTGGCATCGGCAACAACGGTCACATCGGATTCAACGAACCGGGATCTTCCGCGGAGTCGACGACGCGGGTGGTGCAACTGACCGAGAGCACGATTGAGGCGAACGCCCGTTATTTTGCCAGCGTGGAGGAAGTGCCTACGCAAGCGGTTTCCATGGGGATCAAGACGATTCTCGGAGCGAAAAAGGTCGTGCTGTTGGCAAGCGGAGAGGCAAAAGCACAGGCTGTGCGCCTGATGGTGGAGGGCGAGCCGACAGCGGATGTGCCAGCGTCCTTGCTGCAACTTCACCCGGATGTAACGGTCATCGTGGACGAGGCGGCGGCGAGCCAGCTGACTGTCGCTGCGACAAGTGTGGAAAACAAGCGGTAGCCGTCTGGCGCCGCTTGTTTCTTTTGGTGCGCCCAGCATGGGC
>NZ_DOTK01000014.1:0-61457 GCF_003521185.1 Brevibacillus sp. | reverse complement strand
TCGCCCCCTCCTACTCGATTGAATATTTTCCTTCCCCCTGGGTGAGAATAAAACCATGAATGGAGGGAAGAGACTGCTATGAAACGGATAGGATACTTGGCTTCTTGCTTCATCATGCTTGTAACCATCTTTTCTCCGATGGGTGCTTTGGCAAAAGAAAAAGCGGCTCCGCAACAAGGGGAGATGAATTTTGCCCCGCATGCCTCGTCTGCCATTATGATCGAAGCAGATACAGGAACGGTTTTGTACGAAAAAAATGCGAATGAAAAAATGCCACCCGCCAGCATCACCAAGGTGATGACGATGCTCTTGATTATGGAGGCGGTGGAGCGGGGAGAGCTTAAATTTACAGATAAGGTCAGGGCCAGCGAACGGGCGGCTTCGATGGGAGGATCGCAAATCTTTTTGCAACCGGGCGAAGAAATGACCGTGGAAGACATGATCAAAGGAATTGCGATCGCTTCCGGAAACGACGCCTCGGTAGCGATGGCTGAGCATCTGGGCGGAACGGAAGAGGGCTTTGTGAACCGCATGAACGAGCGGGCCAAACAACTAGGGATGAAAAACACGCACTTTGTCAACTCCAACGGCTTGCCTGCGGAAAATCACTACTCTTCTGCGGCCGATATCGCGATCATGTCGCGCGAGCTTTTGAAGCACGATGGGATCACGAAGTTTACAGGCACGTACCAGGATTACTTGCGCAAGGATTCGGCAAGTCCTTTCTGGCTGGTCAATACGAATCGGCTTGTCCGCTTTTACGAAGGCGTAGACGGCCTGAAAACAGGCTATACAGGCGAAGCCAAGTATTGTTTGACCGCGACGGCCAAGCGCAACGACATGCGGATCATTGCCGTCGTCATGGGCGAGCCGGATGTCAAAACGCGCAACAACGAAGTTTCGACCATGTTCAATTACGCTTTCACCCATTTTCAGGTGATGCCGATGTACAAAAAAGGCCAGGCGGTTCAATCGCTCACGGTGGACAAAGGGCAAGTGCCACAGATTAATGTGGTCACGCCGCACGCTGTCAGTTTGCTGATGAAAAAAGGAGAATCAGCGGACACGTACACGAAAGAAATCGTCATGAATCCTGCTGTCAACGCTCCGGTTTCCAAAGACCAGGTCGTCGGCCACATTTTTATTCGTACAAAAGACGGCCGCGAAGTGAACAGGATTGATCTGATGCCTGAGCAACAAGTGAATAAGGCAAACATGTGGGAGATTCTCAAGCGGACAACCAAGAGTGTTTTGATCAGCTACTGACACACGACAACAAAGCGCGAAAAGAATCGAGTTGCCTCGAATGCGATGGCGCGGCTGCTCGATTTTTTTGTTCTTTTGTCGCCTGGCAGGAATTGGTTTGTCCGAAGCAGAAAGAGAGGTTTATTCAAGGGAGAAGGAGTGAGTCAGCCATGAGTTTGCGGATTGCGATGGAGACCCGGCAAGACGTGCTGGTGATCCGCCTGCAAGGAGAGCTGGACCATCATACAGCGGAAGAGCTGCGGAGCAAAGTGGATGAACTTTTGCGCACCCCCAACATTCGTCATATCGTGCTGAGCCTGGCTGATTTGGCCTTTATGGACAGCTCCGGTATCGGCGTGATTTTGGGACGCTACAAGCAAATATCTGCCCGTTCGGGTGAAATGTACGTGTGCTCGATCAACCCGACCATTTACCGGATCTTTGAAATGTCTGGCCTGTTCAAGGTAATCAAGTTCCGCGAAAATGAAGCAGATGCACTGCTTGTTCTGGGGGTGGCGTAAGTGAAGGTACAGCGCAATTTTATGTCCGTATCATTTGCTGCAATGAGCCAAAACGAGGCGTTCGCACGAATTGCTGTCGCCTCCTTTATCTCGCAGCTCGATATCACGATGGATGAGCTGGAGGAAATCAAGACGGTCGTATCGGAAGCCGTCACCAATGCGATCATTCACGGCTATGACGAAAATCCGGAAGGGGTCGTACATATTTCTGTGCGGATCGAAGAGGGAGCCATTGATCTGGTCGTGGAAGACAACGGAAAAGGAATTGAGGATGTGGAGCAGGCGATGCAGCCGTTGTATACGACCAAGCCTGAGTTGGAACGTTCGGGTATGGGCTTTACCATTATGGAGAATTTCATGGATTCTTTGGAAGTCGCGACGGCTGTTGGTAAAGGGACAACCGTTCGTTTGACCAAACGCCTGTCGTTTGCCAAAGCCTTGCAAAATTAGGGGTAGTGCCAATGGGTGCCGATATCAAAAATGCGAGTCAACCATTTCTGACCAATGACCAAGTGAAAGAGCTAATCGCCAAAAGCCAGGCTGGAGATACCGATGCGCGTGAGCTTCTTGTGAACAGCAATATCCGGCTGGTCTGGTCCGTCGTCCAGCGTTTTATCAACCGTGGATACGAAGCGGATGATTTGTTTCAAATTGGGTGTATTGGCCTCTTGAAAGCCGTAGATAAGTTTGACCTATCCTATGACGTGCGCTTTTCGACGTATGCGGTGCCGATGATTATTGGAGAAATTCAACGGTTCTTGCGTGATGACGGGACAGTCAAGGTAAGTCGATCGCTCAAAGAGACCGCGAACAAGGTACGACGAACAAAGGATGAGCTGTACAAGCAATTTGGCCGTGCACCCACGATCGCGGAGGTAGCCGAAGCCGTGGGGATCACACCGGAGGAAGTCGTGTTTGCCCAGGAGGCGAATCGGGCGCCTTCCTCGATTCATGAGACGGTTTTTGAGAATGACGGAGATCCGATTACACTGATCGACCAGATCGCCGATGAGGGCGTAAACAAGTGGTTTGAAAAAATTGCGCTCAAAGACGCGATCAGTCGGTTGAGCGAGCGTGAGCAGCTCATTGTGTACTTGCGCTACTACAAGGATCAGACCCAATCCGAAGTCGCAGAGCGGCTCGGAATCTCGCAAGTCCAGGTTTCGCGTCTGGAAAAGCGCATTTTGCAAACGATCAAGGATCAGATTGAACACTGATAGCATGAATGAATGTACGTGCGAAAACACTCAAGCCAACGCGCCTGGGTGTTTTTTCATGTATTCATGCGGGCAGTGCGGTGCTTTGCTCTTTCAGCGCTACCTTTTCGGGTATGCGTTTTGGCTGCGGGTACATACTACCGGATAAATGAGTAGCTCGTAGCAGGGAGGAGATTTCATGAAAGACGCGCTGTTTCTTCGTCTGAGAAAGCGGTTGGCCGTCAAGCCGGAAGCGATGATTGCCTTGGGCGATATTTGCCAGCTTTTTTGGGACGGGGAACGCGAGGAAGCGTTGAAGCGAATGCCGATTTATCAAGTAAAGCCGACAGACGGAAATTTGATCGTCATCGATATTATGCAAGTGATCCAGCGTGTTCGTTCCGTCTACCCGGAGGTGGAGCTGGAAATTCAAGGCTCGCCGCAAATTATCGTGGAAGTGTTGAATCCGCGCAAAAAAGCAAATCCGGTCCTGGTCGCTCTCGTCTGGGTGCTTTTGTTTATCGGCTCTGGCCTTGCGATCATGAACTTTCACACCGATGTCAGCATGCGCGAGGTGCACGAACGCATTTTTTATTTGATCACAGGAGAGCGAAGCGAGCAGCCGCTCTGGTTGCAAATCCCGTACTCCATCGGGATCGGCATGGGGATGATCCTGTTTTTCAATCACATTTTCCAGAAAAAAATCAACGAAGAACCAAGCCCCCTGGAAGTGGAGCTGTTCATGTACCAGCAAAGTCTCGATCAATACTACATTCAAAACGAGAATAAAGAAAACCAGCGGACGAAGCTATGAGTGTATGGGAATGCGGTTTGCTGGTCTTGATTGGACTAGGGGGCGGGCTTGCGGTCGGGAGCGGGCTTGTCGCTTTCATCGCCGTGCTGGACATTATTCCGAGGCTGACGCAACTGACCAATGCTCACCGTCACATCCGCGCTTTCGAATGGGCCTTGGTGATGGGGGCGCTTTTTTTTACGTTGATCGACTTTTTTCATCTCGGTGCTCATTGGCCGAATGTGGTTACGGCTGTTTACGGCCTGTTTGCGGGAATCTTCGTCGGGACATTGGCGGCTGGACTGACGGAAGTGCTGAACGTCTTTCCGATCCTGGCAAAACGGCTCAGCATGGACGGCAGCCTGTTGTTTCTGTTGATGGCAGTCGTGTTTGGCAAAGTGACCGGATCGCTCTTGCAGTGGCTGTTGCATCTGTGAATTGGTAAATACCGCTATTCATAGGCAAAGTTTGAAAAAGGAAAGATAGAGGTATGAGACGTCTTACCTCGCAGGAAATATGGACTCACAAAGGAGTGAAAGGGCATGGCAACCAAAACGAAATCGAAGCCGGCTGGATCGTTGCAGATGACGAAGCAGCTATACCAACAGCAGGCTTCCAAATTTCAGCCCAAGCGTAATGTCCTCCTGAACTCGTTGCGGGCGTTTTGGGTAGGAGGTACGATCTGCCTTCTCGGACAGGCCGTACAAAACATGTACATCCATTTCTTCGGCTTTACAGAGAAGACGGCGAGCAATCCGACGGTTGCCACGCTGATCTTTTTATCGGTTTTGCTGACGGGGCTTGGCGTCTATGACAACATCGGCCAGTATGCCGGGGCAGGCTCGGCTGTTCCGGTAACAGGGTTTGCCAACTCCATCGCTTCGGCTGCCATCGAGCATCGCAGCGAAGGACTTGTCCTCGGAGTGGGCGGCAACATGTTCAAGCTGGCAGGCTCGGTCATTGTGTTTGGGGTAGTGGCAGCCTTTGTCGCAGGCATTTTAAAAAGCTTGATCAACATGTTTTTCTAAGACGGGAGGGCTGGCTGTGTCGAGCAATCCACATCTGAAACGGGTGAGCCGCCAAACCTGGCACTTCGACCAGAATGTCCGCTTGCAAAGCTCGGCGGTAGCTGTCGGCCCCAAGGAAGGGGAAGGGCCGCTCGCCTCTTTGTTTGACGTCATTCACGACGACATGTACGCCGGGCAGAATACGTGGGAGAACGCCGAGCGACAGCTGCTGGAGGACGCTGTTTCGGCTGCGCTGAAAAAAGCGGGGATCGCGGGCAGCGAAGTCGATGCCATTTTGGCGGGCGATTTGCTGAATCAAAACATCACGACCAATTTCACTGCCGAAAAGCTGGAGATCCCGCTTCTGGGCATGTACGGGGCGTGCTCGACGTCCATGCTCACTTTGGCTACGGCTGCCGCTCTGGTGAATGCCGGATATGCCAACAGAGCGATTGCCGCTTGCAGCAGCCACAACGCCACAGCCGAGCGCCAATATCGCTATCCGACGGAATACGGCGGACAAAAGCCGCCCACGGCGCAATGGACGGTCACGGGCGCAGGGGCTGGGCTGGTTGGCATCGGAGGGACGGGACCGCGCATCACGTATGCGACGATGGGCAAAGTAGTGGACATGGGAATCAAGGACCCGCTGGATATGGGCTCAGCGATGGCGCCAGCAGCCGTCTCGACTTTTTTGGCTCATTTTCAGGACACGGGCAGAAAGCCGCAAGACTACGATTTGATCGTGACGGGCGATCTCGCATCGGTCGGCTATCCGATCGTAAAAGAGCTGATGCTGGCGGAAGGCTACGACATGGATCAGGTGTACAACGATTGCGGCCTGATGATCTACACGCCCGATCAGGATGTGTTCGCTGGCGGCAGCGGCTGTGCAAGCAGCGCGGTCGTGACCTACAGCCATATTGTGGATCAGTTGAACCGCGGGTTGCTGAAAAAAGTGCTCGTATGCGCGACAGGCGCGCTGTTAAGCCCGGTCAGCACCCAGCAAGGCAATTCGATTCCGTGCATCGCGCACGCGGTCGCGCTCGAAGGAGGACAATGATGGAATATGTGATTGCTTTTGTCGTGGGCGGGCTTGTATGCGTCGTCGGACAGCTTTTGCTCGACGTCGGCAAGCTCACGCCAGCCCATGTCATGAGTACGTTGGTTGTCGCAGGTGTCGTGCTTGATTTTGTTGGCGTTTACGACAAATTCATCGACTTCGCCGGAGCGGGTGCTACGGTGCCGATCACAAGCTTCGGCCATGCGCTGTATCACGGAGCGATCAGCGAGGCGGAGCAACATGGCCTGATCGGGGTGACTACCGGCATTTTCGAGGTCACCAGTGCAGGGATATCGGCGGCGATCGCGTTCGGTTTTCTGGCTTCACTCGTCTTCAAACCAAAAGGCTGACGTCTAGGCGAGCAGAGGCGGTGAGCAAACGATGGAGCAAATGCGGCGCAAGGTCATTTTGGTAACAGATGGCGATCATATCGCACAAAAAGCTGTAGAAAGCGTCGCGCGAGAGCTGGGAGGCAGATGCATCTCGCTTTCGGCCGGAAACCCGACTCCTGTAAGGGGCGAACAGGTGGTAGAGCTGATCAAAATGACTCCGCATGATCCGGTCATCGTCATGTTTGATGACAACGGCGATTACGGCAAAGGGCGCGGGGAGCGGGCGATTGAGTACGTCGCTTTGCATCCTGACATTGAAGTAATCGGCGTCATTGCCGTTGCTTCCAATACGAAATGGGTTCATGGAGCGACTGTGGCCTATTCAGTCGACAACCAGGGACAGATCGTAGAAGAAGCGGTGGATAAGGACGGATATGCAGACGGGCAGCTCCAGCATCGCATTTACGGCGATACTGTTGACATTTTGAACACGTTGAAGCTGCCGAATGTCATCGGAATCGGAGACATCGGGAAAATGGACGGCCGTGACAGCTTGCAAAATGGCTGCCCGATCACCAAGAGAGCAGTGCAGTGGATCATGGAAAGGAGCGGCGCCTATGACGACAGTCACAGAGAAAAGACGGCCGATCTCAGAGCGGATTGAGGAAAACAAGGAGTATTTGAACGACAGGCTTGGCGTAGGAAAAAGCTTCGACATCGGAGTTCACGAATTTTTTGTGGGCAATACGAAGCTGCTCATGTACTACATAAACGGTTTTGCCGAGAGTATGCTCGTCTCGCAAATCATGCGCGAAATCAACGACTTGCGCGGCCGGGACATCACAGATAGCCTGTTTGAAACGCTGTTTTACAAATTCATTCCTTTCTACCAGCTTGCCAAGGTCGATACGACAGACGAATTTATGGACAAGCTGCTCGTCGGGCAAGTTGGCCTGATCCTCGATCGCTCGAATCACGCGATCATCATGGATACGAAAATTTTGCCGACGCGTTCCCCGCAAGAGCCAGACACCGAGCGGATCGTGCGCGGGGCGCATGACGGTTTCACGGAGACGCTTGTCATCAACACGGTTTTGACGCGCAGAAGAATCCGCGACGAGCGATTGCGGTTTGAAATCATGCAAGTGGGGGAGCGCACCAAAACGGATGTAGCGGTCGCCTATTTGCAAGATGTGGCGAACCCGCAGCTTGTCGATGAGTTGAAAGAACGGCTGCAAAATATCCAGATCGACGGGATTCCGATGGCGGAAAAGACGATTGAGGAGTTTATTATCGGAAAAACGTTGAATCCGTTTCCGCTCGTTCGCTACACGGAACGGCCAGACGTAGCCGCTGTCCACCTTTTGGAGGGGCACGTCCTGATCTATGTGGATACGTCTCCGAGCGTAATGATTACACCAGCGACTTACTTTCATCACGTTCAGCACGCGGAGGAGTATCGGCAAACCCCTGTGGTCGGTGCCTACTTGCGGTGGGTGCGCTTTTTCGGGATTTTCGCTTCCGTCTTCGTCCTGCCAATCTGGCTGCTCATGGTGATGCACCCATCGATGATTCCGGAGCAGCTTGATTTTATCGGAATGAAGGACAAGGGCAGTATCCCGCTGCTGGTGCAGTTTCTGCTCGCAGAGGTGGGACTTGATCTCATGCGGATGGCGGCGATTCATACGCCTGCGCCGCTGTCAGTGGCCATGGGCCTGTTAGCTGCGATTCTGGTCGGTGACGTTGCGATCAAGGTCGGACTGTTTGCGCCCGAAGTCATTCTCTATCTGGCCGTGGCGGCCATCGGGATGTTTGCGACGCCTAGCTATGAGTTGGGACTGGCGAATCGGCTCGTCCGCATCTTTTTGATTCTGATGGTGGGCTTCTTCTCCACACCTGGCTTGATGATCGGCTTTTTGGCTGTGCTGGTCGGACTCGCTGCGACGCGTTCCCTCAACACGCCGTATTTGTGGCCGTTCATCCCTTTCAACTACAAGGCGATGAAGGATGTGGTCGTCCGGCTTGCCGTTCCTAGCAAAAATAATCGGCCCAGCATCGTTCGCTCCCAAAATTCCTCGCGGCAATAATATTCTGAAAACGGATGCCAACACCCATTGTCAAACGCACAGCCTTGTAGTACATTGAATGGGGAAGCCTTACGATGCTTGTTATGTTTGGCAACTGACGCTTTTTGTCGGTTGCCTTTCTCTATAGGATCTGGGCTATTAGGATCGGCGTGATCAGACTGGGAGGAGCCAAATATGTTTTTACACGGGACAAGTCGAGTAAACGAGCAGGGGCATCTTGAAATCGGGGGCTGTGACACAACAAGTCTGGCGGCTACGTACGGAACACCGCTGTACGTCTATGACGAGGCGCAAATTCGCGCGAAATGCCGCAGCTTTGTGGAGGCGTTCAGCCAGACGGGATTCTCTTTTCAGGTAGCTTACGCAAGCAAAGCTTTCTGTACGATGGCGATGTGCAAGCTGATCGAGGAGGAAGGGCTTTCGCTCGACGTCGTATCGGGCGGGGAGCTGTACACAGCCTTGCAAGCGGGCTTTCCTGCTGACCGCATTCACTTCCACGGCAACAACAAGTCGCTGGACGAAATCAACATGGCTTTGGATGCGAAGATCGGCTGTTTTGTGGTAGACAACTTTTATGAGCTGCACACGCTGGCAGAAGTTGCGAAGGAGCGCGGCGAAAAGGTTGCCGTCCTCTTGCGCGTAACGCCTGGCGTAGAAGCTCATACGCACGAATATATTTCCACCGGGCAAATCGACTCGAAATTCGGCTTCGATGTGCAAAACGGGCAAGCTCTGGAAGCGATCCGCTATGCGCACGAGAGCAATCATCTGCACTTATTGGGCGTTCATAGCCATATCGGCTCGCAAATTTTTGAGACAGACGGTTTCCTTGTTGCGGTGAAGCGGTTGACTGAGTTGCTTGGTGACGCAAAAGACAAGCATGGCTTCCTTCCAGAGGTACTGAATGTCGGCGGCGGCTTCGGAATCCGCTACGTAGAGGGCGATACGCCACAGCCAGCCGAGACGTACATCAAGGCGATTACCGATCTCGTGCGCGAGGAGCTGACAGCGCGTGAAATCCCGTTGCCTGAGCTGTGGATCGAGCCGGGCCGCAGCATTGTCGGAGATGCAGGCACCACTTTGTACCGAATCGGTTCGCATAAAGAAATTCCGAATGTGCGCAAATACGTTGCCGTTGACGGCGGAATGACGGACAACTTGCGTCCGGCGCTGTACAACGCGCAATACGAAGCGGCGATTGCCAACAAAATGAACGAGAGTGCCACAGAAGTCGTCTCCATCGCCGGAAAATGCTGTGAGTCTGGCGATATGCTGATCTGGGACGTGAAGCTTCCTCCTGCTGCGGCTGGCGACATTTTGGCTGTAACCAGCACGGGCGCATACGGATATTCCATGTCCAACAACTACAACCGCATCGCTCGTCCGGCTGTTGTGTTCGTCAAAGAGGGAGAAGCCGAGCTGGTAGTAAAACGCGAGACGTACGCAGATGTCGTCGGCCACGATCTTTTGCCGAAACGGGCGCAATTGCAGCGCTAACCGATCCAAAAAAGCAGACCAAGACCCTTCCGAAAAGCACAGGAAGGGTCTTTATATTTCCTTCATCTGGCATTCACGAAAAATTAAATCTTCCCTGCCATAATGGAGGTGGCGAGGAGGACAGATACAGCATGTTGTCGACTCTCATCAAAAAGTTTCGGCGCTTTCCCTATTTTTCCCTGGATAAGCGTCAATGGATGAAGAACGTCATTCGGCAGGAAATCGAGAAAGGCCGCAACGTCGTCATGTTTTATGTCGATATTGTCAAAATGACGGAAGTGGAGCAGCGCTACGGCGATACGAGCGCCAAACGCGTGCTGCACATTTTTGAAGGAATATTGCCGGGAGTAGCTCGCCAGGCATTCGAAATAAAAGGCAAGATTTTGGCGATTCAGAAGCTGTGGGGCGACGATTTCGCCATTTATGTGTCTTTTGGCGGACAGGTAAGCGATGAAGATTGCCGCATGCTTTCCATCCATTTTCAGGAGCTGGCGGAGCGGCAGCTGAATCGTCAGGTCAGCTTCGTCAACCGGGAAGATTTGCGGGTGCATATCGGCTATGCTACCATCGCAGGTCATGATATCGTCCGGGAAATGTACACGTCGGTGAAACACGCCGTCCATATGGCGAAGTACGGGATTACATCGGAAAAGTACACGCACATGACCCAATTTCACAAGCTGCTTGCGGAAGAAAATGTGAACATGCATTTTATGCCGATCATTCACCTGCCAGACGGCCAGGCGTTAGGGTGGGAGGCGCTTGCTCGCGGCCCGCAAAACAGTCCGTTTGCGACGCCCGCGACATTGTTCAGCTATGCGGAGGAGACGGATACCGTGTTTCGGCTGGAGCATATTTGCCGCAAGCGAGCATTGGAACAGCTGCGCTATTTAAATCCGAATGAAAAGTTGTTCATTAACCTTGATCCAAGGGCGATAGACGATCCCTTTTTGCTGAGGGGAAAGGTTCAGAGCTTGCTCGCCAATTACGGCCTGAACCCGCATAACATCGTCTTTGAAATAACGGAGCGTCACGCGATTACGAACTACGCGGTGTTTCGCAAAATTATCGAAGAGTACCGGAAAAAAGGCTATTTGATCGCGGTCGATGATGCAGGTGCGGGCTATTCCAGCCTGGAATCGATTACGGAGATTTACCCCGATTTCATCAAACTGGACATGTCGCTCATCCGCAATATCGATGTCGACCCGATCAAGCAGGCGCTGCTGGAGACGTTCGTCTCATTCGCCGAGAAGGTCAATTGCAAGATTATTGCGGAAGGCATCGAGACGGAGCGCGAGCTGGAGACGCTGATGGACGTAGGGGTGGTTTACGGCCAAGGCTACTATTTGGGCAAGCCGGACAAAGGGATGGCGCAAGTATCGGGTCAGGCGATGAACTTTTTGCGCTATATGCAGGAGAAGCAAAGAGACGGTGCGAAAGAGACGATCATCGTCGCGCCAGACATGACGGAGATTTTGGCCAAGACGATTTGCGTGGAAAAGCACGTCAGGGTGCGGCGCGTCCATGAAATTTTCGAGCAAAACCAGCGAATTGAAAGCGTAGTCGTCCTGGAAGAGGGCAGACCGATCGGGTTGGTCATGCGCTTTTCGCTCTATCAAATTCTTGGCGGCCAGTACGGCATCGCCCTCTATTACGAGCGGCCTGTTTCCCACATCATGAACACGAACCCGCTGAAGGCCAGCAAAAACGACCGGCTGGACGAGGTAGCGAAACGAGCCATGGCGCGCGACGCCTATCATCTCTATGACGTCGTGATCATCGTCGGGGAGCAGAACGAGTATTTGGGCATTGTGACCGTGCAAAATTTGCTCGACAAGATGGCTTCGATCAAGCTGGAGATGGCCAGTTCCGCCAATCCGCTGACAGGGCTTCCAGGCAACGTGCAAATCGAGCGCGAACTGAACGGGCGGATCAAGCAGCGAGAGGCGCAGATGGTGATTTACTGCGATCTCGACCGCTTCAAATGGTTTAATGACCGCTACGGCTTTGAAGTGGGCGATCAAATCATCGTGCGGACGGCGAATTTGCTGCGGGATGCCTCCCGGCGCTTTGGAAGCGGCAATGACTTCATCGGGCATATCGGCGGCGACGACTTTATCCTCATCACCGCGGCAGATCATGTGGATGCGCTTGTCACGTATTTGATCGACTCGTTTTCCTCCTATTTTACGGACATCTACGAAAAATGCCGGATGGGCGACGATGTGCAATTGTCAATGTCCATGGCAGGCGTGGACTTGGGGCCAGGCATGTTTACGAGCGCGGAAGCCGTGGCGCGCCGGGCGGCCGATGTGAAAAAGTGGGCGAAATCGTACCCGGGAACGGTGTTTGTTCGCGACCGCGAGAGGGAAGAGCAGGCGAGTGTGGAGACTGCGGGTGGATGTTGAAAAAATCAAATAAAAAAGACACTAGCAAATTACTGCTAGTGTCTTTTTGTACTAGGTGAGTCTTATTCTCCCAATACCTTGACTTCTTTCATTTTATCGCCTTGCTTGATCGCGTCAACATGCTCCAAACCGGAAGTCACGCGGCCAAATACAGTATGTACGCCATCGAGGTGAGGGAACGCGTCGTAGCAGATGAAGAACTGGCTGCCGCCTGTGTCTTTTCCTGCGTGCGCCATCGAGAGGGCACCGCGTTGGTGTTTGTGCGGGTTTCCTTTGGTTTCACATTTGATAGTGTAACCAGGACCGCCAGTGCCAGTTCCGTATGGGCAACCGCCTTGTGCTACGAAGCCAGGGATGACACGGTGGAAAGACAGACCATTGTAGAAACCTTCGTTTGCCAGCTTTTCAAAGTTGCCGACAGTTCCTGGAGCTTCTTGATCGAACAGCTCCAGCTCGATTTGATTACCATTTTCCATGGTGATGTGCGCTTTTTTCATGGATGAGCCTCCAGACCTTGTAAAGTTAACGTTCCTATTTTACCACGCGTCATGGTTGTCGTCCAATTACATCCCGCTGGTTTAGTTATTTCAGCTTATTCCCCACAACACTGCCATTTTAAGCAAAAGTTATACAGGAAACTGTTAGATTCTGTCGAATCGGTTGTAATCAGGAGGGGGAGAAGAGAGTGGCTATAACGCAAAGAGGTAGACTTGATTTATTGAAAGAAGTGTACAAAAATCAACAGACAGAGGGAAAGTTTACGCATGAGACATTAAATTGCAACGATAAAAGTTCGCTATTAAAATATACAGCCTACTTGTATTTGGAGGATCATGGATGGCTTGCAATAAATGAGGTAAATCAAAGTGAATATGTAGTGAGAATAACTGGAAAAGGGATTGATATTGTAGAAAAGAGAGCCAAAAAGAAGCTCTTAAAAGTGTTTTTAAATTGGGCGGTAGTAGGCTATACACTCTTTGTTATTTGGTTCTTATTTCGATTGTTTCAGTTTGGGGAAATCAGTAACGGTGATAACAGCTTCATTGCTTTGGTTGGTTTCCTATTCACTATGTTGGGTACTTTAATTGCAGTGAATGACAGAGAATAGGACTTAGCCTTCGAATCAATTTTGGCTACTCTATTACTCTATTAATCAACGATTTGCGGCACCGACAGGCTTTTGCTTGTCGGTGCTTTTCTTTTCGCACGCCTGAAAAAGCCAATGACTCGCTCGCATCACGCCCGGCTCTTTCAGCCTGATATGCCAGCCTTGAAGAGACTTGTAAGCCTATCCATCTGCTGGTATCCTAGAAGGTAGACGATTTTTTGCCGAGCGAAGCCTGGGGAATTGCGCTGGGCTTTTTGCGAAGCTGTTAAGGGGGAACCAATGGATCTATTTCATTTTGATTGGAAAACGGTACCGTTTCGCATGATTGCATTCGTTATCGCTTTCAGCTTGCACGAATGGGCGCACGCCTTTGTCGCCTGGAAACTGGGCGACAATACCGCCAAAAACGAGGGCCGCTTAACGATAAATCCGATCCCGCACATCGATCCGTTCGGGTTGATTCTCATTTTGTTTGGACCGTTCGGCTGGGCCAAGCCTGTGCCGATCAATCCGCTGCAATTTCGCGGGAACAAGCGACTCGGTATCGTGTATGTGTCGGCAGCGGGGCCGTTGATCAACCTGGTGTTGGCGATTCTGTTCTGTATTGTTTACATACTTACACGTTATTACGGCGTGATGGACGGAATGAGCGAAAAAGCTGCATTCGCATTGAAAACAACACTGGAATACTGTGTCTTCATCAATGTGGGCTTGTTTGTGTTCAACCTGCTGCCAGTTCCCCCGCTCGACGGGTATAAGATTTTGCGCTTCCTGTCTCCGCGCAGATGGGATGGAGCCTTTTACAATTTCGAAATCTATGGTCCTTGGTTGTTGCTTCTGCTGATTTTCATCCCGGGTGTTAGCGCAACCATTTTCGGTATACCTATGGGATTAATGGTGATGTGGGTGCAAAAAGTTGCCGGAAGCATCATCAGCGTGTTCATTTAAAGGAAACGAGGGGACGTCTTTTGGCCTACAGCATCAAACTTGATTCATTTGAAGGGCCCCTTGACCTTTTGCTTCATCTGATCGACAAGGCAGAAGTAGACATTTACGACATTCCGATTGCGGAAATTACCGAGCAATACCTCGCGACGATCGATCGCATGCAGGAGCTGCAACTCGATGTGGCCAGCGAGTTTGTCGTGATGGCGGCGACCCTGCTTTCCATCAAAAGCAAAATGCTTTTGCCGCGAAAAGAAGAGCACGTGTTCCAGCCTTTTCTCGACATGGACGTCGACGAGATCGATCCGCGGGAAGAGCTGGTGGCGCGACTGTTGGAATACAAGCGCTACAAGCTGCTGGCTGAGCAACTTCGCGAGATGGAAATCGGCCGCAACCAGGTGTTTACCCGCCCTGCGGAAAATTTGGCTCCGTATGCGCGCGAGGAAGATACGACCGTCAAAAACGTGACGTTGTACGATCTGGTCAATGCGCTGGAAAAACTCGTGCAAAAAGCGAAAGACAAGGAACCGATGACAAAGGTTTCCCGCGATGAAATCTCCATCAAGGACCGGATGACGCAGATTCGCCAGCTGGTTCGCGTCGGAGGGGGCATGGTGCGCTTCTCCCAGCTTTTTGCCCAGGGAGCGACCCGCTCGGAAATCGTCACGACGTTTCTCGCTTTGCTGGAGCTGATGAAGGCAAAGCAAATTACGTGTGTGCAAAATCAACTGTTTCAAGACATCATGATCTGTGATGCGGAAGGAGCCCACAACGATGGACTATGACAAGCTCAAAGGCGTGATCGAAGGCTTGCTGTTCATCTCGGGAGATGAAGGAATCGATGCCAAGGAGATTAGTGAAATCGTCGAGGTATCGGAAGAAGAGGTCGTTGACTTGATCGAGGACATGAAAGCGGACTTTCGCCGGGCAGGGCGCGGCGTGCAAATCGTCGAAGTGGCCAAAGCGTATCAGTTGACGACCTTGCCCGAGCATGTTCCTTATTTCGAGCGACTAGCCACTTCGCCTGGGCAATCGACGCTGTCCCAGGCAGCACTGGAGACGCTTGCCATCATTGCCTACAAGCAGCCGTTGACGCGCTCGGAAATCGAAGAAATACGCGGTGTAAAATGCGAAAAGGCACTCAATACGCTTTTGTCGAAACAGTTGATTCGCGAAGCGGGGAGAGCCGAAGGGATTGGACGCCCGATTTTGTACGCGACCACCAAAGAGTTTCTCGAGCATTTCGGACTGCGCGAAATTGCCGATCTACCCGAACCGCCTGTCAACCTGGATATCGAGGAAGTCCGCATGGAAGCCTCTGCTCTTTTTGGCAGACAGGAAGAAAAAGCAAACGATTAGTCGCTCCGGACAGTTTTTCGTACTACCGCCCGACTCGTCCCCATATATATGTACAAACCTGTGTATCGTTGTACTTTTGGGGATGGGGAGGACGTGTATGAACGTACGAAAACTTCTGTCCGGCGGACTCGTCGTTTTTCTTTTTATACAGCTATTGCTGGCTGGGCCACCCGCAGCACAGGCGCAAACGGCGCAGCCAAGCCTCTCGGCCGAAGGCGCTGCCTTGATTGATGTGGCGAGCGGGCGGATTCTGTATTCGAAAAACGGCACGAAAAAGATGCGGATCGCCAGCCTGACGAAGACGATGACGGCGATTGTCGCCATTGAGATGGGGAAGCTCGACGACCAGGTGACCGTACCGCCAGAAGCTGTCGGGGTCGAAGGCTCGTCTATCTACTTGAAGCGATCCGAAAAGCTGACGTTGGAAGAGCTGCTCTACGGTCTCATGCTGCGCTCAGGCAATGATGCTGCCGTTACGATTGCCACCCACATTGGCGGCTCGGTTCCGGGCTTCACTTATATGATGAACGAAAAGGCAGCCATGATCGGAATGGAGCATACGAATTTTACCAACCCGCACGGACTGGATGACAGCAACCAGCACTATTCTACGGCCGAAGATATGGCGAAGCTGTCCGCCTATGCTTTGCGCAATCCGGTTTTTCGGCAAATTGTTTCCACCAAGGTCAAAGACATCTCCTGGGAAGGGGAGCAGTGGGACAGACGGCTGCTCAACAAAAACAAGATGCTGCATCTGTACAACGGAGCAGACGGGGTGAAAACAGGCTACACGAAGCTGGCGAAGCGTTGTCTCGCCGCCTCGGCTACCCGCGAAGGAAGACAGCTCGCGACCATCACTTTAAATGCTTCGGACGACTGGAATGATTCTGCAAAGCTTTTGGACTACGGCTTTGCCAACTTTCCGGTCAAGCAGTTGGTCGGTGAAGGCCAGGACATCCAGCCAGAAACTCCGGTTACGATGGAAGCGGGCGCCCATTTGGTGACACAAAACGCTTTTCGCTACCCGCTCCAGTCTGCGGAAGAGGCAGCGATCAAACAACGCGTTGTGATGGGACAGTCGACAATCACCCCCCAGATGGAAGGGCAGCTCGTCGGTTTCTTGCAGGTGTACATGAAGGAAAACATGATCGGACAGGTGCCGCTCGTCGTGCGCGCCGACGCTCCGACGGCAAGTCAGCCTGCGGGCGGTGAGCACTTGTTCTGGAAGCAGTTCTGGGACATTGTGGCAGGGGGGCTGTGGCGTGCTTAATGTCATCTGGCTCGCTTTGATCGTCATCTCAATCGTCGTCGCCGCCTTCACAGGTCGCATGGAGGCAATCAACGCGGCAGCTTTTGAAGGCGCGAAGACAGGCGTCACCGTATGCTTCGGCTTGCTCAGCGTCCTCGCCTTTTGGCTGGGCATTATGCGCGTAGCGGAAAAATCCGGGTTGCTTGCGCTGTTGTCCAAAGCGCTGTCTCCGCTTATTCAGCTGCTGTTTCCCGATGTGCCAAAAGGCCATCCAGCCATGGGCTATATTTTGTCGAACATGAGTGCCAATCTGCTCGGTCTTGGCAATGCCGCAACGCCGATGGGGCTGAAAGCGATGGAGGAATTGCAGAAGCTGAATCCAGACAAGCAAAAAGCTTCCCCGGCGATGTGCACGCTGCTGGCGATCAACACGGCGAGCATCACGATCATTCCGACGACCATGATTGCGATTCGCATGCAGTACGGCTCCGTCAATCCGGTGGAAATTGTCGGGACGACGCTCGTCTCTTCCTTTGCGGCAACGATCGTGGCCTTGTTGATTGATCGCTGGTATCGCTATCGTCACTTACGACGTCACAATTAGGGGGAAACCGTATGTATCAATGGGTATCCCTGATCTCGCTCTGGGCGATTCCCGTTACGATTGCGTTTGTCCTCTTGTACGGATGGCGCCGACAGGTTCCGGTATACGAGACATTTGTCGAGGGAGCAAAAGGCGGGCTTTCGACGACGATTCGCATTTTGCCCCATCTGATTGCGATGATGGTGGCGGTCAGCATGTTCCGCGAGTCTGGGGCACTTGACATGCTGTTGCGCGGCATAAAGCCTGTGCTAGACTTTCTCCACTTTCCCGAGGAACTGGTGCCGCTCGCTCTGTTGCGCCCGCTGACCGGGACGGGGTCGCTTGCCATCGCTACCGATTTGATCGCGCAGTACGGGCCGGACTCGTTTTTCGGAAGACTGGCGGCTACGATGCAAGGGAGCACGGACACGACCTTGTACGTCCTGACTGTTTATTTTGGGGCTGTCGGCATTCGCAACTCCGGCTACGCCTTGAAGGTCGGGCTATGGTCTGATCTGGCGGGGGTCGTTTTCTCCTTGCTGATCGTCTCGTACGTTTTTTCCTGAACGCAAGAATTGTCAAATACGCAGGGAAAACTTCCTCGAAACATGGGGAAGTTTTTCCCTTTTTCTTGTCCACACTGGTAAGAATGGGTATGATGTTGTAGAGGTGATCCAACGATGGAACGATTGCAAAAGGTATTGGCGCATGCTGGAGTCGCCTCTCGCCGGCATTGTGAGGAATTGATCGCACAGGGACATGTGCAGGTAAACGGCAAGGTTGTTCACGAGCAGGGAATCAAGGTCGACCCTGCGACAGACAAGATTACGGTAAAAGGCCGGGAAATCGTGCTGGAGCAGCACGTCTACTATTTGCTGTACAAGCCGACAGGTGTGATTACGAGCGCAAGCGACCCTCAAGGGCGCAAAGTGGTCACGGAACTGCTCGCGGGGGTAAAAGAACGCGTCTATCCGGTAGGACGGCTTGACTACGACACATCCGGCTTGCTGCTGTTGACCAATGACGGCGATCTGGCCAACAAGCTTGCCCACCCGAGCTACGAAATCGACAAAGTATACCGCGCCTGGGTAAAAGGCGTACCTAGCCAGGACAAGCTGAAAAAGCTCGCAACGGGCATTCTCCTGGAAGATGGCATGACTTCGCCGGGGGCGTCCAAATTGCTCAAAACCGAGCAAGGGAATGCCAAGGCGCTGATCGAGCTGACGATTCACGAAGGACGCAATCGCCAGGTGCGGCGAATGTGCGCGGCGATCGGGCATCCGGTACTCACGCTGGAGCGTGTTCGCTTAGGATTTTTGACGCTGGAAGGACTGCGCGCAGGCCAGTTTCGAGCGCTGAGCAAGCAGGAAGTAGACAAGCTGAAGCAAGGATTGGTGCAAAACAGACGGAGCAGAGGGCCAAAAGCGTGATTCGTTCAAAATCTGTTCATAAGTTATGCGCTGGCGGAAAATCTAGGAACGCTATAATAGAATGGATAATGCTTGCAATTTACAAGTAGTAGATGGGAGTATGGGCATCATGAACAAAACCAACCGTACATATGTCAGGGTCGCGGTACTGGGTCTTTTGCTTGTCGCTCTGGTTTTTGCTCTCTATTCCAGCTTCGTGAAGGACCCGAATGCTGTCAAAGTAGGGGGCGATGCTCCGAATTTCAGTTTGGAGCAGTTGAACGGACCAGAACTGGCGCTTGACGATTTGAAAGGGAAGGGCGTCGTGCTCAATTTCTGGGGCACATGGTGCGAGCCCTGTAAAAAGGAAATGCCAGCCTTGCAGGAGCAGTACAACAAGTTCAAGGACAAAGGACTGGTTGTCGTCGGTGTGAACATTGGAGAAGCTCCCGTTGCCGTAGAGCCGTTTGTGAAGCAGTTCGGTGTCGACTTCCCGATTTTGCTGGATCGCCAATCGCAAATTACGAAGTTGTACCGGATCGGTCCTATTCCTACGACGTTTTTTATTGCGCCGGATGGAGAAGTGAAGGAGATTTTCATCGGGCAACTAAATGAAGCAATGATTGCGGACAAAATGTCCAAAATCTTGCCCAAGTGAGGAGCATTATGGATCAGCGAAAATGTGAATGTGGGCACACGAATCCGGTAGGGACGCTGCTCTGTGAGTCGTGCGGGAAGCCGTTGAACGTCGAAGTATACGAGCAGACGGCATTTCCTGACATGCGCTACGAAGGGATGGCACGGCGTTCCCAGACGTATACGAAAAAATGGATTGACCGGATCTGGAATTATTTTTCCTCGGTCAAAATTGCAATCGGTATCATTATCGTCATTCTGGTTGCTTCGGCGGTCGGAACGATCTTCCCGCAGCAGCAATACATCCCCGTTCCGGTTCCGACAGAAGCGGATGTGGCGCGATTCTACACGGATACATACGGAGTGCTCGGGACGGTTTACTACGGACTTGGCTTTCACAATCTGTACTCTTCCTGGTGGTTCGTGACTCTGCTCGTGCTTTTGGGAACATCGCTTGTCATCTGTAGTCTCGACCGGGTCATTCCGCTCTACAAGGCGCTCAGCAAACCGCGTCTCAATCAGCACAAGTCCTTTTTGAAGGGGCAAAAGCTGTTTGCCGAAGGAGAGCTTGCCCCGGATGTCGATCAGGCCGAGCTTTTGGACAGCTCCGCACTGGCTCTGAAGAAAAAAGGGTACCGGATTTTCCGGGCAGAGCGTGCGATCATGGCGGAAAAAGGCCGCTTCAGCCGCTGGGGGCCTTATGTGAACCACATCGGTCTGATTCTGTTTCTGATCGGCGTACTCATGCGCAACATTCCGGGATTTTACATGGACGAGTTTGTGTGGGTGCGGGAAGGGCAGACGGTCGCGATACCGGATACGCCTTATTACATAAAAAGCGAAAACTACCATACCGAGTATTGGTCGGAAGAAGAGATGCCGGCAAAGCTGGAGTTGAATGGAGGCGTCATTCCAAAAAGCTTCCAGACGGACGCCATCCTGTACGTAAACAAAAATGCAGAAGTGCCGGGGAAAAAGCCTGATTTGATCGAAGTGCAGAAAGGCCCTATTATCGTGAACCATCCGATGATGGAGGGGGACCTCGCGATTTATCAGTCTGGCGTTCAGGAAATGCAGCTTGGCGCTCTCAATTTTGTGCTGGTCGATGTGAAACAAGGGAACAAGGAACTGGGGCCAATCAAGATTGACTTGTACAATCCGGCGGCGGAGCAAGAGATTGCGGCGGGCATCAAAGTGCGCGTTCTGGATTACTTCCCGGATTTCGTCATGGGCAAAGACGGCAAGCCTGCTACGCAAACCAATTTGCCGAAAAATCCGATGGTCGCACTGGAAATTGTGGACGAGTCCACGAACCAGAACGAGAAGCTGGTCTACCTGCAAGGTTCGGTTTTGACGCAAAAATCCGATGGCCGCTTCGGGCTGGTCTTCAAAAAGCCTGATCTGATCGATATTTCCGGTTTGAACGTACGGATCGACAAAGCTGTGCCGCTCATCTACTTCGGAGCCTTCATTTTTATGATCGGGGTCGTAATGGGCTTCTTCTGGCAGCACCGTCGGGTCTGGGTGCAGACGCAGGAAGGAACGGTTCTTCTGGCAGCGCATACAAACAAAAACTGGTTCGGGCTTCGCAGGGAGGTCGACGGACTGGTGGAACAGCTCAAGCTTCCTGTAACGGTTGAAGAAAAAACGAAGGCGTAAAGCTCCAAGGGGGTACACTCGACGTGCAGCTCATACAATTGAGTGACTGGTTACTAGATATCGCGTTTTTGCTGTACGTAATCTCTTCGATTGTGTTTGTCGTAGCGATGACGGGGAAAAACTGGGCGGGACGCGATCCAAAGCAACATGAACAACGTTACGGCAGGATCGCGTACTGGCTCGCGGTGGTTGGCTTTTTGGCGCAGACGGGCTATGTCGTGGCTCGCTGGGTTGGGGGAGGACACAGCCCGACGAGCAACATGTTTGAGTTCATGGCCTTTTTGGATTACTGTATTATCCTGGCCTATTTGATCATTTACCGGATTTACAAGCTGAACGTAATCGGGGCGTTTGTGCTTCCGCTCGGGGTCATCATGCTGGCGTATTCGTACGTCTTTCCGAAAGAGGTAACCCCGCTGATTCCTTCGCTGCAAAGCTACTGGCTGCACATTCACGTGACGACAGCAGCGCTCGGGGAAGGGATTTTGGCAGTCGGTTTCGCAGCCGGGCTGATGTATTTGATCCGCACTGTGCCGCAGCACGTATCGGCACGCAGCACCAAGTGGCTGGAATTTGTACTCGCGGTTGTTTTGATGCTTGTCGGATTCATTTTGATGGAATCGACCTTTGCGAGAATGGATCACAAGACGATTTTTGAAATGAACAAAGAGCAGATGAACCCGGTCGGGACGATGGAAAAAGTGCGGGTAGAATACACGATGCCTGCGATTGTCGCTCCTGCCGATTCCAAAATCGTGCAAGCCGGACCGATGAATCCGTGGTTTGCTGCACCGAGCTGGATGGAAGGAAAAGACGCTGCCCGCAAACTGAATACGATGCTGTGGTCGGTCATCACGGGTGTGATTTTGTACGGCGGACTGCGCCTGATTTTCCGCAAGCGTCTGGGTGCCTTGATCCAGCCTTCTGTAGAAGGAATCGAGCCGGATTTGCTGGATGAGATCAGCTACCGGGCGATCAGCATCGGCTATCCTGTCTTCACGCTCGGTGCTTTGATTTTCGCCATGATCTGGGCACAGGAAGCATGGGGACGATTCTGGGGCTGGGACCCGAAAGAGGTATGGGCATTGATCGTCTGGCTGTTTTACAGCGCGTACCTCCATCTGCGCCTTTCGCGCGGGTGGATCGGCGCGAAATCGGCCTGGATGTCTGTCATCGGATTCGTTATCATTTTAATTACGCTGGTCGTGGTCAACCTGGTCATTGCCGGTTTGCACTCCTATGCAGGCGTGTAACATACCCCTTCAAAAAGCTGGTGATTTTGCCAGCTTTTTGGACTATATTCAAATGAGTACGATAACATGAGGCCAAGAGGTGTTTTTGAATGGAAAAAATGGCACGAATTTTGGTAGTAGACGATGAGGAGCGCATCCGCCGCTTGCTTAAAATGTATCTGGAAAGAGAGAACTTTCTGATTGACGAGGCTGACAACGGCGAGCAAGCAGTAGAAATGGCTGTTGGCAGCGATTACGATATTATTTTGCTCGACTTGATGCTTCCCGGGATGGACGGGATTGAGGTATGCCAGCGCGTGCGCGAGTTCAAGGCGACTCCGATCATCATGCTGACGGCAAAAGGCGAAGAGACAAACCGCGTCCATGGCTTTGAAGCAGGCGTGGATGACTACGTGGTCAAGCCGTTCAGCCCGCGAGAGGTCATGTATCGGGTAAAGGCGATTTTACGTCGTTCCTCGGCTACCGCCTACCTCAAGACGGAGACGTTCAACAGTCATTCTGTGCTCGTCTTCCCTGAACTGACGATTGATCACGACGCGCACAAAGTCATTGCGAGCGGACAGGAAGTCAGCCTGACGCCGAAAGAGTACGAGCTGTTGCACTATCTCGCTCTGTCGCCGGACAAAGTGTTCACGCGCGAAGAACTGCTCAAAGACGTGTGGCACTACGAATTTTTCGGTGATTTGCGCACGGTGGATACGCACATCAAGCGTCTGCGCGAAAAATTGAACCGGGTTTCTCCGCAAGCGGCCAACATGATCGCCACTGTCTGGGGAGTCGGCTACAAGCTTGAGGTGCCGAAATAAGTGGACGTTATTTTTCGCAGCGTTGTCGGAAAGCTATGGATGACGATTATTGCTTTGTTTGCACTCGTTTTGACGATATTTAGCCTGTTGCTGGTGCAGTCTTTTGACAGCTTCTACAGCAACCGCCAGACGAAAAATCTGCAAGAGTTGGCGGAAGGGCTGTCGACAGGACTGGCGGCCAGTACCGACAAGCGCGGGGCGCTGGAGATGGCTTCGACGTTTAGTCTCGTTCACCATACCGGAATGCTGGTCTTGAACGACCAAGGCCAGGTGATTGGCAAAAGCGAAGGAACGGGCCTGCCGAACATTCCGGTTGAGCAACTGTTGAAGGACCAGAGCTTACACCTGGCGGATGCATTGGCTGGCAAGCATCCCGCTCCGCAACGCATTTATTTGCAGGTGGCCTCGAACAACCCGAACGATCACATGAGCAGCGTGCAAATGCTCGCAGTCGCCGTCCCGCTTGAGGAAAGCCCTGGCAAGCAAGGGGCGGTCGTGATGTACCAGGCCATCGAAGACTTTGATGATACCGTAAACGAAGTGAGATTTTTAATTTTTGTCGTCGGAGTTATCGCCTTCGTTGCTACCACCGTGTTTGCTTTCTTCCTGTCGTCGCGGATTACGATTCCGCTGCGGCAAATGAAAGAGACGGCCCACCGGATCGCGGAAGGCGATTTCCATGCGGAAGTTCCGATTAAAACCGCGGATGAGACAGGTGAGCTGGCCGCATCGTTCAATACGATGGCGAGCAAGCTGAACCAGCTGGTCGATGCCTTGTCCAAAGAAAAGGAACAGTTGGCAAGCGTATTGCGCTCGATGGTGGACGGGGTTGTCATGATCGACGCGAACGGGAAGGTTGCGGTGACGAATCCGCCAGCCGAACGCTTTTTGCGGGACTGGGAATATGAACACCAGGACGAGCCTGTGCCGTTGTTTACGTTTTACCAGCAGGTGGTGCAGACAGGGCAGGAGGTCATCGAGGACATTCCTGTACAAGGGCGCATTTGGGCGTTGGTGATGGTGCCGCTGAATGACCGGGAACAAATCCGCGGGGCGGTTGCGGTGCTGCGCGATATTACCCAGGAGCGCAAGCTGGACAAAATGCGCAACGACTTTGTCGCCAATGTCTCGCACGAGCTGCGCACACCGCTGTCGATGCTGCAAGGCTACAGCGAAGCGATCGTCGACGATATTGCGACGTCGCCTGAAGAGCACAAAGAGCTGGCGCAGATCATTTACGACGAGTCCGTGCGCATGACGAAGCTGGTCAACGAGCTGCTCAGTCTGGCGCGGATGGAAGCGGGACACGTGGAGCTGTTCCAGGAAGTGTTGGAGCTGCGCCCGTACATGGAGCGAATCCACCGCAAGTTTACCGGGTTGGCTCGGGAACGCGGAATTACGCTGTTGCTGGAAGTAACGACGACACACACGGATGTGAATATCGATCCGGATCGGATGGAGCAGGTGCTTACCAACCTGATCGACAACGCGCTCAGACACACGCCAAGCGGCGGCAGTGTCACGATTCGCGCTCGCGGAGACAAGACATTGCTGATCGAGGTCAGCGATACGGGCAGCGGCATCCCGCAAGAGGATTTGCCGTTTGTGTTCGAGCGGTTTTACAAAGCCGACAAGGCGCGTACGCGCGGGCGAGTCGGCGGCACAGGTCTGGGCTTGGCGATTGCGAGAAACATCGTCGAGGCACACGGAGGTACGATTGGCGTGCAAAGCAAATTGGGAGAGGGCACGACATTTACGATTGCCTTGGCGTTGCAGGCGAAAAATAAATAGGAGTGTAGAGAGAAAATGATCAAAACGATCTTGTTTGATGTGGATGGGGTTATGCTCAGCGAAGAACGCTATTTCGATGCTTCCGCTCTCACGGTTTGGGAGCTTTTGTTCAGCCCGCAGTATGCCGGTTTGCAAGGCGAGTCGTTTCATCCGGCGCCAGCGGAAGCGGTTATCCGACGCGTTCGCGAGCAAGTGTTTGTGCAGGATGAAGTGCTGAACTTCATCAAATCTCGTGGCATCAACTCAAACTGGGATATGGTCTTTCTCGCTGTTTCCTACCAGTTGGTCCGATTGATCGAAAGGCTTGTGCCGCATGTGCCGGAAGCGGCAAGTTTGCTTGCTGACGAGCTTGGTCGGCAAGAGCTTGCCCGTCTGCGGCAGTGGGCAAACGACTACACTCCTGATTTTGCAGTCGATTACGCAGCATTTCTCCCTGATTTCGCCAAAAGCTCAGCGCAAAAGGCGGATTTGCTGCTGTATGTGAATCAATTGGCAAAAGAGCGCTGCGGGGTCGAGACGGACAAGTTTTCGGCAAACTGCGCGCTGTGGCAGCTAGTGCAGGAAACGTTTCAAGAATGGTACCTCGGCGATGAGCGCGTAGCGGCTTCCATTGGCCGTGAGACGATGCAGCCAGGCAAGAAAGGTTTTTTGACCGACGAGATTCCCATTGTTCCCCCGACAGAGATGGCGGAGCTGTTCCGCGTGTTGAATGAACGCGGGTACACATTGGGAATTGGCACGGGGCGTCCGACGATTGAGACGCATGTCCCGCTGCGGGCGATGAACCTGCTGGAATGGTTTGATCCGAATCGGGTTGTGACAGCCTCGCATGTTCTCGAAGCAGAAGAGGCACATCCCGACTATGTGCCCTTGTCCAAGCCGCATCCTTTTTCGTACGTAAAAGGCTTGCTCGGTCTGGAGACGCCGCATAGCGATGTGCTTCGTCATCCTCTGCCGATCGAGAATGGAGCGGAAGTATTGGTAGTGGGAGATTCCCTGGCCGATCTGCTTGCGGCGCGTTCCATGGGCTGCCAGTTCGCCGCCACGCTGACGGGATTGTCTGGTCAAAAGGCGCGCAGCAAGTTTGCGGAAGAAAAGGCCGACTACATTTTGGATGACATTCGCGATCTGCTGACGGTCTTGAACGAAAAGTAAATAAGGATGGCTGAGACGGTTTGGCGTAAGCAAGTTGTAACGTTGCTCTCTCAACAATCATCCAAAAGGTTCCTATAGAAAAAGACTCCACCTTACTTCATCCAGGTGGAGTCTTTTTGCCATTGCTTATGGAATCAAGCCCAGCGCAACGATGTCAGGCATTGAAAACGGAAAGCGTGAATCAGAAACGCGTTTTTCATATCCTCACGAACGATAGCTTCATAAGTGCCGTCCTCCCGCGAGTAAAACATGACATCGGTATAATCGCGGTTCTCATCGAAAAATTGGCGAACCTGCTTCAGCCGCGCTCGCATTTCTTCCGATTTTACTTCGATGACATAAGTCGTATCCTGCTGCGAGGCACGTTCCTGAATACTGATCATTTTTTCATCAAATGTATATTGGAGCAAGCATAGCCCTCCTCACCAAATAAAATAGCGCAAGTAGACGTACAAATGCGAGACGACGATCGACATGATCATCAGCGGGAAAGCCACCTTCATGAAGCTGACAAAGCCGATGTGATGGCCTTCCTTGGCTGCCAGTCCGGCGACGATGACGTTGGCGCTGGCTCCGATGAGCGTTCCGTTTCCACCCAGGCAGGCGCCGAGAGCAAGGCTCCACCAAAGCGGCTCCAGATTGGTGATGCCCAAAGCGCCCATTTCTTTGATCATCGGGATCATCGTGGCGACAAACGGGATGTTGTCGACAAAAGCGGAGGCAATGGCGCTCATCCACAAAATCAGCAGGGAGGTCTTCAACGAATCGCCGCCTGTCAGCTGGATCGCCTGACTCGCCAGCTTGGCAATCACGCCTGTTTCCACCAGCCCCGACACGAGGACAAACAAGCCGATGAAAAAGAAGATCGTATTCCACTCCACTTTGCTGATCGCTTCTTCCAAATAATGCTCTCCGGTGATGAGGAGAAGCAGGAAAGCGCCAGTGAGCGCAATCGTGGCCGATTCGAGATGGAGCGCGCCGTGCAGCATGAAGCCGACAATCGTCAGAGCCATTACTGTCAGCGATTTTTTCAGCAAGACCGAATCCGTAATTTCGTCGCGCTCATTGAGCTGCATGATTCGCGCACTCAACTCAGGCGACGTATGTAGTTGCTTGCGATAAATGAACACGAGACACAAGATCGTCAGCGCCATGATGATGACGATGACCGGGCTTAAATTGACGAGAAACGCCATGAAATCCAGTTCTGGAACCGAACTGCCGATCATGATATTGGGCGGGTCACCAATCAATGTCGCTGTACCACCCGCATTCGATGCAATAATTTCGCTGATCAAAAACGGGATCGGATTCAGTTCCAGCTGTCTGGCGATGCTGAAAGTAACCGGAACGATCAGCAGCACGGTTGTCACGTTGTCCAAAAAGGCGGAAGCAACAGCCGTGATGATGCTCAAGTACACGAGGATGCGAACGGGCTTGCCTTTTGCCAGCTTGGCGGCGCGAATCGCCACATACTTGAATACCCCAGTTTTAGCCGTCACCGTCACGAGGATCATCATCCCGATCAACAGGCCCAACGTGTTGAAATCAATGTGATGTATCGCTTGCTCCTGCGAGACGATGCCAAACAGAACCATCAAAATCCCGCCGCACATGGCGACGATCGTCCTGTGCAATTTTTCGCTGATAATAAATGCGTAGGTAACTAAAAAGATGCCGATGGCGAACAACGCCTGGTTCGTCATAAGAAACTCCTTTCTTGGTGTAAAATCATCTCGTCCCATTATAGCGCTAACAAAAATAAGGGTAAAGGAAAAGACCCGGCAGATGAATAGCCAGGTCTTTTTGGCGATCAGAAGCAAAAGGGGAGGGCCCCTGTCTACAGTTCGATTTGCGTAACGCTTTTCACTTCAGCCAGCTCGCCCATCGTGTCGAGCAGCTCAGGCGTAAGCGGCTTGTCAACGGAAAGCATCATAATCGCGTCTCCGCCAATGTCGCGGCGGCCCACTTGCATCGTTGCGATGTTCACGCTGTTTTCGCCCAAAATGGAACCGACGCGTCCGATTACACCAGGGCGGTCGTTGTGGTGAATGTAGAGCAAGTAGCCTTCTGGAGCCACGTCGATCGCAAAGTCGTCGATTTTGACGATGCGCGCGCCGTATCCGTTGAGGCGCGTACCAGCAACGGTGCGAGTTTCCTGCGTCGTTTTCAGGCTGACGGTCAGCAGGTTGGTAAAGCCTTTGTTTTGCGCCGTTTTTTGCTCCGTAACGGTGATGTCTCGGACTTTTGCCAGAAGCGGTGCATTCACGTAGTTTGCAACCTCGCCCAGACGGAAGGACAAAACGCCTTTCAAGACGGTGCGGGTCAGCGGCGAAGTATCCACATCGGTCAGCTCGCCGCTGTACTTGATCGCGACCTCGGAGATCGAGCCAACCGTGACTTGTGCGAGGAAATGCCCCAGCTTTTCGCCCAGTTGGAAGTACGGTTGCACCTTTTCCATGACGTGCGCAGGGATGGACGGCAAGTTCACCGCGTTTTTGAACGGCTCGCCGCGCAGCACCTTCAAGATTTCTTCGGACACATCGACCGCCACGTTTTCTTGCGCTTCGACTGTCGATGCTCCCAGGTGAGGAGTGGTAACGACTTGCGGCAAACCTACGAGCGGGTTGTCTACTGGCGGCTCTTCCTCAAACACGTCCAGGGCGGCTCCGGCAACTTTGCCGCTTGTGATCGCTTCGTACAGCGCCTTTTCGTCGATGATCCCGCCGCGTGCGCAGTTGATCAGGCGGACGCCTTCTTTCATTTTGGCAAATTCGCGCGTGCTGATGATGTGGCGGGTTTCTTTTGTCAATGGGGTATGCACCGTGATGAAATCTGCTTGACGGCAAATGTCATCGACAGTGGCATGGATGACGCCCATTTTTTGCGCGCGTTCCTCGGTCATGAACGGGTCGAAGCCCATGACGCTCATGCCGAATGCTTTGGCGCGCTTGGCAACTTCAGAACCGATCCGGCCCATTCCGACTACGCCGAGCACTTTTTTGTTCAGCTCGACCCCTTGGAAGCTTTTGCGATCCCATGTTCCGTCCACGAGTTTTTTGTGTGCTTGCGGGATGTTGCGGGCGACTGCCATCAGCATGGCAAAGGAATGCTCCGCCGTAGAAATCGTATTGCCGTCCGGGGCATTGATGACCGGAATACCAGCTTGCGTAGCTGCGGCGATATCGATGTTGTCTACGCCGACCCCGGCGCGTCCTACCGCCTTCAAATTTTTTCCGGCCTGGAGAACTTCCGCTGTCACTTGTGTCTGGCTGCGGACGAGCAAAGCGTCGTAATCGCCGATGATTTCCAAAAGCTCGGCAGGGGAGAGGCTGGTTTTGCGGACGACTTCCACGTCCTCGGCGTCCAGCAATTGTTGAATACCAAATTCGCTAAGTGGGTCAGTAATCAGAACTTTATACATGTGCGATGAGCACCTCCTGGGCAGCTTTGACACCGGCACCCAGCTCGACTGGGGCACCGATTTGGTGAAGCGACATTTCAATGGCAGAGATCACTTGCAGAACGTCGAGCGGTTCGCAGTAGCCCATGTGTCCGATGCGGAAAATTTTCCCCTTCATGTGCTGTTGTCCGCCAGCGATGGTGATGTTGTACTGCTTCGTCAATACTTTGCGCAGCGCCTCCGCGTCAAAAGCGCCTTGTGGGTCGCAGGAGGTGACGGTGGCAGCGGCATAGGCGTCTTCGGCCATCAGGTTGACGTTCAGTGCGCGCATGGCAGCGCGGGTCATGTCGCGCATCAGCTCGTGGCGCTTGATGATTGCAGGCAGCCCTTCCTCATCGAGTATATCGAGTACCTCGGCCAGACCAAAAATCAGGGAAACGGCCGGAGTGTACGGTGTTGTCTGATCGGCGAGGCTTTTCCGGTACGCTTTCAGGTCGAGGTAGAAAGCGAGCGGCTTGTTTGCCTCAATGACTTTCCAGGCTCGTTCGCTTGCAGCGAGGAAGGCGAGACCTGTCGGCAGCATGAACGCTTTTTGCGAGCCCGTTACGAGGATGTCGACGCCCCAGGCATCCATTTCGCAAGCCACTGCGCCCAGGCAGCTGACTGCATCTACGATAAACAGGGCATCGGAATGAGTGCGGATCGTTTTCGCCAGCTCGGCAATCGGATTTTGCACCCCGGTAGAAGTCTCACAGTACGTTGCGAAAACAGCTTTTACTTGCGGCTTTTCTTTGAGAAAAGCTTCGACCAGCTCCGGTGTAACAGCTTCGCCCCACGGTACTTCCAGGCGGTGGGCAATCACGCCGTAACGCTCGCATATTTTCGCAAAGCGTTCGCCGAAAGCGCCGCTGATGAGCACGGCAGCTTCATCTCCGGGTTGCAGCGTGTTGACCACGCCTGTCTCCAGCGCGCTGGTTCCGCTGCCTGCGAGGATGTACACGTCTTGGGTCGTGCCGAAATAAGGTTTCAGTCTTTCCGCCGTGCGTGCGAACAGAGCAGAGAATTTGCCGCTGCGGTGTCCAATCATCGGCTGGCTCATCGCCAACTGCACGCGAGGGGGGATGGGGGTAGGGCCTGGAATGCGCAAAATCAATTTGTCAGTGAACATGTCTCTCTCCTCCTAAATAAATCAATAAAAAAACCTCCCGTTCTCACACTGCTCCTATTACAGAACAGTGAGGGACGAGAGGCTTGCTTCGCGGTGCCACCCTCATTCGCTCTTCTTTTCTCAAAAAAGAGCCTTGGCAGGTACATGACCTGTAGAGATAACGGATCTACCGTTCGCGCCTACTTGTGACGACTTCATCGCCTGTTCGACGCAGCAGCTCAGAAGTGCTTATCTGTGGAAGAAACCGCCGATTCGCAGCAATTCATCGGCTCTCTGAGGATTTCTTTGGCACAGCATTTCTTCGTCATCGCTGTTGGTGATGTGGTGTTTCCTAAGATTTGTACTTAAGATATCACGGCAAAATGACAGCGTCAAGCAGAAAAACAAGAAAAAATGAACGATGCCAAGAA
This sequence comes from Brevibacillus sp., assembly GCF_003521185.1. Classification (NCBI taxonomy): domain Bacteria; kingdom Bacillati; phylum Bacillota; class Bacilli; order Caryophanales; family Paenibacillaceae; genus Brevibacillus; species Brevibacillus sp. Next base: position 30,371 of record NZ_DOTK01000014.1, on the reverse strand, counting down.
AAATAGATTTATCGTTCGTGAATATTAGTTGATTGGAGTGTAGTTAATGGACAAAAACAACCTAAAACCGAACGTTAGGATATTAGTCTCACAAAAAATGGGAAAAACGCGCGAGAATGTTCGGTTTTTCTGCATGATTTTATCTTACCGAAAAATCAAAAAATAAGAAACGGGAAAATGCCGACTGTCCGTTCAGAATGGCGGAGTAGTGGAAAAAAACTGAAAAACCTCTTACATACAAAGTACGTAAGAGGTTTGGTTGCTGGAATACTATTCCACTTTGATAGAATCGGTCGGGCATCCTTCTGCAGCGTCGCGAACGTCGTCTTGAAGGATATCCGGGATTTCAACGCTGTTTGCGTTGTCATCCAACTTGTTGAACGCAAGGCCCTCGTCGTCGTAATCAAAGACGTCAGGAGCCGTGGCGCCACAAGCACCGCAAGCAATACAAGTGTCTTTATCTACCCATGTAGTCATCGTGGTTTCACCTCCCGTTGCGAAGTGGTACGTCCACTATCATAGACCATTGTATGCTCTTGTTCACAAGATTTCAAGATTGAATCAGTCTAAAAATGTACGACTACTTGTAAAGCGGAATTTCAGGGGTACTTAGGACAGAATAAAGCTTGCCATTCAACTTTTTGAAATCACCAGCATGGACAGCATCTGTTGCGTTCAAAACCTTCACTGCCGCGGCCACGTCCTTGATTCCCAGCGTTTGCGACTCAGTAGAGGCCAGGAGCAGATCCAGACGCGCGGTCAAGTCTTCCGGATTGTAGCTGCCCCATTGTTTGTTCGCCGACATAAACAAAGCAGCCAGATAGGTCCGGTAGTGGAACGGATACTGCTTCCACTGTTCCACAGAAACGGTCGCAGGCGCTGCTTTTGGCATCGGCTTTTTCTCGACGTAGGCCGATTCCCAGGCAGCAACCGAATGGTAGACCATTTCTTGGGCCGTCAGCCAGCTGTTTTGGGCAAGCGTCAAGCCGGAAGCGATGACGGCAGGCGTTGAGGCATTACTATTCTGAGCGGATCGGATATTCTCCATACTATCCAAATAAGCCCGTACACTGTTCGTAAATTGCGTGTGGGCTTGTGCCAGCAGTGGGGAGGTCGGGAGCGGCACGGTTTTGTCCAGGTCTTTGATCGTCTGATCGGCTTGTTTCTCCAATTGCTTGAGCGCATCCGTGCGCGCTTTTTGATCGAGGCTGCCCCAGTTCGCCATCGTTTCGAAATGCGCCTGCTTCAGTTCAAGCACGGGAGCGTAAACCGCATAATAAAACCGGATGAAGTCCTGTTCACTGTAAAGCTTTTGTTCGCGCAGCATCTTTTCCTTTTCGGCTTCTTTTTGTTTGGCTTCCATAGCTGCCGCTTGCTCGGCCTCAATGGATGTCTTCATATAATGTGCGCCGAAAAAAAATCCACCAACGGTACATGCAAGTGTTATGATGATCATGTACGCCATCATAAATTCTGACTTTTTCAATCGTTTTGTCATAAAGAAATCCTCCAAATCCAATCCAGTGAAAAGTGTGCAGTCGTTAGGGCCGCAAAAAGAATAAAAGAACAATAGCAAGGAGTACACATGAACAGTCAAAACAGTGTGGCAGAGGAACGAGAGCTTTTATGCGCTGTCGCTCTGAATGCGATGCTTCCTCTGGCGAACGAAAGAACGCTTCAGGCAGCTTACTACATCCTTCGCGGCAGAAAAGCAAACCAGACTCTTCAGGATGTGCATTTGTACAACCTTTATCCGTATTATCGGATGTTTCCCGGTTTTTCAAAAGAGGATTGGGATAAAATTGTTGCAACTTTGTTTCAAAACGACTATTTGCAACCGTGCGAAGGGGAGGGACCAAGTCCCAAACCGACGTTTTTGGTCACGGCGAACGGACGCCAGTTTGCCGAGCATGCTTATGAGAAGTACGGTTTTGCTGTCTGGTTCGCGCCGTTTACCCGCTTTGATTTGGCAGCCCGCATCGAATCGTTCTGGCAGCGGCTGCACTTGCTTGTGCAAACTGTATCGCAATTGCTTGGAAAAGATCTTGGATTCGTGCCGGTCGTGATGGACAAGTCCGTCCAGCAGTGGGTAAAAGAGCAGGTCGGGCCAGCGAGGTTGCGGGAAGCATGGGAAGCGGGGCTGTCAGAGGAGCTTTTCCGCCTGTGGGAGCCGTTGCAGCCGCAAGTGCAGGAATTGTTGGTCGCTCAGCTATCTGGCGTCTCGCAAGTGGGGAAGACGCTCGGACAGCTGGCGAAGCAAAAGCAATCGTCCAAAGTGTATCTCACGCTGCTGTTTCGGTACGGGCTGGCTGCCTCCATTTTGCGACTGAGCGAGGAGAAGCAGGCATTTCCCCTGCTTTCACGGCTCGTCGTCCAGGAAAACAAGCTCGATCCACGGCTGAGCGACAGCGCGGCCCGCACGTATGCTTTGGTCCAGCGAGGAATACACAAAGCAGAGATTGCTGCGCAAAGACAAGTGAAAGAGAGCACCGTCGAGGATCATTTGGTGGAGATCGCCTTGCGCTGCCCGGAGTGGGACGCTGCGGATTACTTGTCTTCGGAAACGCGCGCGGCGATTATGGCCGCCAGCGAGCAGCTGCAAACGAGCAGACTCAGACTCATCAAGGATCGTGTCGGCCCGACTGTCAGTTACTTGCAAATTCGGCTGGCTTTGGCCCGCAGGCAGGAGGAGTCGAATGAATAACGAATGGCAGCAGCAGTTGCAACAGCATTTTGGCTACGGGGAATTTCGACCCGGTCAAGAGTCGATCATAAAGAGGGTGCTGGCGGGAAAAAGCGTGCTTGGCCTGATGGCAACGGGCGGCGGAAAATCGGTGACCTATCAGCTTCCCGCGTTGTTGTTGCCGGGTATCACGGTGGTCGTTTCCCCGTTGATCTCGCTGATGGTCGATCAGGTGCAGCAGCTGCGAACGAAAAGAAAAATTCCGGCTGCCTATCTGAACAGCACACAGGAAGCGGCAGAAGCGCGGGAAGTGCTGCAAAAGATCGCGTCCGGCCAGTGCAAGCTGTTGTATATCTCGCCGGAAAAGCTGCAACAGCCGTATGTCCAGCAAGCGCTCAAACGCGCCACTGTCTCCCTTTTTGCCATCGATGAAGCCCACTGCATCTCTGCGTGGGGCCATGATTTTCGCACGGACTACTTGCGCTTGCCTGATACGGTCAAACAACTGGGGAACCCTCCCGTTTTGGCGGTGACCGCGACAGCTACCACTGCGGTACGTGAGGAAATTTGCTCCCTGTTTGGCATTGACCGGGAAAATGTAGTGGTGCAAACGCTCAATCGCGCCAACATTGCCTACGATTTGGCGGAAGTCGGCGGCGAGAGCGAGCGCCGCCAGCTGACTTTTGATCTGATTGACCAGCTTGCGGGGCCGGGGATCGTCTATTGCAGCACGCGCCAGGCGGTAGAGGTGCTCGTGGCAGCTTACCAGCTCGAAGGAAAACGGCACGTAGACGGCTACCACGGCGGCATGAACAGTATGGAGCGAATGCTGATCCAGACGCAGTTTCTGGCGGGAGAGCTGGATGTCATCATCGCCACGAACGCTTTTGGCATGGGCATTGACAAGCCGGACATCCGCTATGTCATTCACTACCAGCTGCCAGCCAGCTTGGAGGCGTATTCGCAGGAAATCGGCAGGATCGGGCGGGATGGTCAGCCTGGCTATGCGATGCTGCTTTACTCCCAGGACGATATCCACCTTCATCAGTACATGCTGGACAAAGAATATCCCACACCCGCGCAGATTCAGCAGTTTTGCCAACTTTACGGTGCGGGAGCGCCTCCCGATCCAAAAGCACTGGCTTCGATTGACATGTCTGAGGAAATGGCAGCGATGCTCACGTTTTATACCGAAAGAGCACTGGGCAAGGCGCAGGTGAGCACGACGACGGAAATGGCGAATCCTGTGCAGGACATTTGGCAGGAGACGGAAAAACGCAAAGCGGTCAAACAGAAAAAGTTGGCTGAGATGAGATCGTACGTACTGACGGATCGTTGTCTGCGCAAGCATTTGAATCAATACTTCGGGGAATCCGACCTCGGCTTTACCCGCTTTTGTTGCTCGCGCTGCGGCTTGCAGCGGGAAAGCTACGAAGGCAGACAGACAGCGCTTTTGCAAAGAGAAGTACAAAACAGTTGGAACTTGCGGCAGGCGTTGGACATGCTTTTGCCGAAAAAATAAGAAGGAGAGATTACGCAAGTGAAAGAAAGTGGGCTAGAGGTGGATGAAGCCACGCTGCGCATGAATCTGTGGCTGACGCAAGGATTGGTCTTGGCAGCAGCGGCGATAAGCAGCTTCTGGGTCCACGGGTGGAAAGGCACGCTCGGCCTGTTCAGCTTTCAAGGCTGGCCGGGAATAGGGATTGCGTGCTGTGTAGCAGTAGGCATCGTCGTGCTTAACCTGGTCATGGAGATTTTTTTACCCAAGCGCTGGCAGGACGATGGCAGCTTGAACGAGAAGATTTTTGGAGCCATGTCTCCGGGCATGACCGTCATGATCTGTGTGATCGTCGGATTTGCTGAGGAGTGGCTGTTTCGCGGCGTGATCCAACCGTTTGCGGGAAATGGCTGGACGAGCTTTCTTTTTACGCTCGTGCATGTGCGCTATTTGAAAAAGCCGCTCCTGATCGTAAGCGTATTTGGCACTAGCTGGCTGTTGGGGATGCTGATGGAGCAGCAAATGTCTTTATGGCCGCCGATTGTCGCCCATATTGTCATTGATGTTTCGCTGGCGTTTTATTTGCAAAGGACACTCAAAAAGGCAAAGGGGGAGGAAGAGTGAATCTGGAAATGAACCAATTGCCGCCTCGACGCTCCCGGCATAATCGGACAAAAACGTCGTCGGTACGGTTTAAAACATGGGTCAAATCAGGACTCTTCGTATTCGGGATTTTGTTTTTCGGATTGATTGGCTTTGAACTGTATAAAGCGAACGTTGCCCGCAGCACAGAAGGAAACACGGAAGCCGTAGAGACACAAGCGGTTAGCGAGAGCGACGAGACGGTGGCGAAGGCGGAAAGCACTCCAACTACATCAGAGAGCGAACCGACTTCGGTTGTTCTTCCGGCTACGCCTGCCGAGACATCAGCAGCAGCCGAGCAAAAAGGGACAGAGGAAGCGACCAGCAAGCCTGCTCCTGCCCCTGTGGAGCCAACTTCGGGCGTTTCTGCCACCCCTGCTCCGGTCACTCCGATCGCGAGCAGCACTCCGGCAACCACTCCCAAAAAGGAAAACAAGCCCGTTCAGACGCAAGCCAAGCCACCAGCGGCGCCCGCGACGGCAACTCCTGTGCAGAAGCCGGCAGAGACGGCGCAAAAACCGCGAGTCGTCAAGCATGTCGTGCAAAAAGGCGAGACGCTGTTCATGTTGTCTCGCAAGTACTTCGGCAACAATTCCAACGTTTCGCGCATCGCTAGATATAACGGCTTTCATACGCAGGCACAGCTTGTAGAAGGAAAAGTCGTGCTTGTCCCGCTCGCTCCGTAATGGTTTCGGAGCGCAGCGGTTATGCTAATGGCAAACCGTTGGAGCAGTGGGGGACTTGCGATGTACGATACCATCATTGTAGGCGGCGGAATTGCAGGACTCCAGACGGCAATTCAGCTCGCCAGAAGCTTGCGGCGCGTAGTCGTGATCGATGCGCCGGGAGGACGATCAGCAGTCGCCAAAGCCTACCGGAACATCCTCGGATTTTCCGAAGGGGTCAGTGGCGATTTTTTTCGTCAGGAAGGGCAAAAGCACGCGGCCCGGTTTGGTGCCGAGTTCATCGTGGATGAGGTTACGGACCTTTCAGTTGCTGCGAATGGAGAGTTTTTCGTGACAGTCAAGGGTCAGGCCAATAAACTGCGGGCGAAAACGCTGGTCATGGCAACGGGAATGGCCGATCCTTTCCCGGCAATTGCCGAGCTGCGCGACTGTCTTGGGCTATCGGTATTCATTTGCCCGGATTGTGACGGCTATGAATGTGTCGAGCAAACAACAGCGGTCATCGGCGATGGCAAGCACGCTGTCCAGATGGCCGAGGAGCTGTCGTATTACACGCGCAGTCTGCTCGTGATCAACCATGGGGGCAGCGCGGTCAGCGACCAGGAGCATGCCATCCTCAACCGTCTGAAGATCGCCTACCATGAAGCGCGGGTCGAACAGTTGGTGCAAGCCGATGGCCTTCTGCAAACTGTGCAGCTTGCTTCCGGCGAAAAGCTGGCTGTGTCACGGGCGTTTTTGGCCTTTCCTGGTGCGACGGCCAAGGCCGGACTGTTGCAAGCCTTTTCTGTACATATCGATGAAAAAGGCCACGTAAGAACGAACCCGCGCACAAAGGAGACGGATCATCCCAACGTTTGGGCAGTCGGGGACATCGCTTGCCACTCCCAGCAGGTTGCAATCGCCATGGGAGACGGCGCGCAGGCTGCTATCTGGATTCACAAGCGGCTGCGCGAACAGGAAAACAAGGCGTGAAGCGGACGCAGAAAGACAAACGGCAAAGCGAAGGGGCAACAGGAGAGCGAAAAAGGATTGCGCGAGAACAAACGCCCAAGCATGCGGCGTTTTTTTCTGTTCGGACTAGGCGCGCCCGGAACCCGAACGAGCGGGATTCAATATATATGGGGGGAAGATAAAAATCGGGAGGCTTCGAAAAATCATGCTGGTCATGGGGAGGAGCTTGTTCGTCGGACTTCTGGCATGGCTATTGGGAAGTGCTGCCCAGCAGGTTTTTCCTGCGAAACATTTGCATGCAGAGCGAATCGGGGATTGGGTGTCGATGTTTCTGTTTTCGCCTGTGGAGATCATTCTGTCCGCGCTTTTGTTCATCGGAGCTACTGCCTTGCTGTTCGGGCTGTTGCATTTTCACATCAGCCAGTACCTGTACGGCCGCATGCTGCAAACGGGCTGGCTCCATGGACCGTTATGCTTCTTCTCCTTTTTTGTCCTGCTGATCCAATTTGTCAAAATGCCCGTTCCCACCTTCCTGGCGGCCACAGTCGCGCTCATGATTGGATGGCGATAACGCGAGCAGCTTTTCCTGGGAAAGCGCAGGAAATGACAGGCTGCTACAAAGTTTGCTTTTCAAACGTCCGAATCGACACGTGTGTGCGAAAGTGCACGAAGAGCCGCGTAGAGTGTCAGGTGGCTATGTTCCCGCTACTAAATGTGATATGATAGGACTACCCCGGATTTTCCCAAATGCGAAAAAAATGGTTGAATGCAGCGCAGGCATTCGTCGGAAAATGCGGAGAACTCTTACAGGCTCAGCATCATATTTTGTAGTACGACTGGATGGCGAGGAGGGACAGTCATGCGTGTTGAACGCCTTGGTCAAGACAAAATACGAATCTTTTTAACGTTTGACGACCTAACAGAGCGCGGGATAGAAAAAGAAGACATGTGGCGTGACATTCCTAAAGTTCATGAACTGTTCAACGACATGATGGAGCAGGCTTATCACGAGTTAGGGTTTGAAGTGTCAGGGCCTGTTGCAGTTGAAGTGTTCGCCTTGCCAGCTCAGGGTATGGTCGTGATCGTTACTCGCGGCAAAACAGGCTCAAAGGACGGAAAAGAAGAAGAATTCGAGGACGAGGAAGTATATGAATTAGAAGTCACCCTAGAGGAAAGCGATCTAATCATTTACGCCTTCCGTGACTTTGAGCATATGGTTGAAGCTGCCCACCGTATCAATGCTTTGCTGACCAATGGAGGGGCGGCCTACTTCTACCAGGGGAAATATCATCTGGTGTTAGAAGAGGTGGAATTGGATCAGGAGCGATACCACAAATTGATTGCGATTCTCTCTGAGTACGGGGAAGCGACGCCGACAACGATTTATGTCCTGGAAGAATACGGCAAGGTTGTCGTTGCCGACGATGCTGTCAAGGAAATATGCAGACATTTCACGTGAGACGCAAGGAAATGGTGAAGTGCCTGGGAGAATAAACAGCACCTAGTGGCTACTAGGTGCTTTTGCTGTCTCGATTATTTTCAGACGCCCATGCCTTCGAACAAGTCGGCTTCTTTTTTGTCAGCGGAAACGGAATAGCTAGGCAGATTGTGCCAGGCCAAAATGTAGTGGTTGCTTGGCGGAACCGCGTCAAATCCGCCGGAAGGAACACCCGGGAAGACGCGCTCTACCGAGAGGTGCTGCGTTTTGTGCGCACGCAGGGCGGCTGCCACTTGCGGTTTGTACTCGGGAGCGTTGATGATGGTAGTAATGTTCTCGATCGGATCGGAAAACGGCGGCTCGATCGCTCCGAACGGTCCATTGGAAGGGCGTGTCGCGTAGTAGAGCTTGCGCACGCTCGTCTCAGCACCCAACGTCTGGACAGCCTTGGTTGTGGCTTGGGAAATCGCCTGATGGTCCGGGTGTCCCGAGATGCCATGCGGGGCAAACGTAACGAGGACAGCAGGCTGCAATACCTCGATCGCTTGATGAATGCGCTTGACCAGCTCGTCGACGGGCACTGTATTCAACAGCTTATCCTGATAATCCCACAGCTCCACGCTCGCAAGTCCGAGAAGGGAAGCAGCCTCTCGCAATTCCTGCTCGCGGTATGCGGGCAATTGTTCGATGGAGCAAAGCGGGGGATTGCCTGGCTTGCCAGCTTGGCCTCTCGTAGCGCAAAGCAAGTGGCACTCTGCCTTGTTTTCCTGGGTGTATTTGGAAATCGTAATGCCGGACGCGAAGGTTTCGTCGTCTGGATGAGCGTAAACGAACAAAATGTTATTTTTTTTCATAAAAACGCCTCCATGAATAAACTTCCAGAATTACTGTTTCCATTATGACATAAATCGATGGGTTCGGTAATGAAAGTGTGCACTTTGGGAACACTACAACGACCAAGCAGTGTGCGTTTTTAGGGACAGGAAGCCGCGTCCGGGCCATTCGTTTGCTGATACAAGCGGCTGGTAAATAGTTGTATTTATATGCAGGCAAACAGAAGAAAACGTTTTCGAAATGGAAAAAAAACTTTTTTTCGCTTCTCATACCTGATACAAGCGTGTATACTAAAGGCTGCATTGACCGATAACATTTTTGAGGTGGTAAGTAATGGGTAATCAAGACGTGGTAACCGAAAGCACCGAAGGGAAAGAAAAGCAAGAAACATTGAACTTGCTGCACTCGACTCAAACGGTGATCAAGGAAGCACTGGATAAACTAGGTTACCAAGAATCGATGTTTGAACTCTTGAAGGAGCCGCTACGCGTTTTGACCGTACGCATTCCGGTTCGCATGGATAACGGCGAAGTAAAGGTGTTTACGGGCTATCGTGCTCAGCACAACGATGCAGTTGGTCCGACCAAGGGGGGCATTCGTTTCCACCCGGAAGTTACTGAGGATGAAGTTAAAGCACTTTCTATCTGGATGAGCCTCAAAGCCGGTATCGTCGACCTGCCATATGGCGGTGGTAAAGGCGGTATCATTTGCGACCCGCGTGAAATGTCCTTCCGTGAACTGGAAAGACTGAGCCGCGGTTACGTTCGCGCAATCAGCCAACTTGTGGGTCCAACGAAAGACATTCCGGCTCCGGACGTCTTCACGAACTCGCAAATCATGGCATGGATGATGGACGAATATAGCCGTATCCGTGAATTTGACTCGCCTGGTTTCATTACCGGTAAACCGATTGCACTTGGTGGTTCGCATGGACGTGAAACAGCAACAGCCAAAGGGGTTACCATTTGCATTCGCGAAGCAGCAAAACGCCGCAACATCGATGTAAAAGGTGCACGCGTTGTCGTTCAAGGTTTTGGTAACGCTGGTAGCTACCTGGCGAAATTCATGCACGATGCAGGAGCAAAAGTAGTAGGTATCTCCGATGCTTACGGCGCTCTGCATGATCCAAACGGTTTGGATATCGACTATTTGCTCGATCGTCGCGATTCCTTCGGTACCGTAACGAAGTTGTTCAACAACACCATCACGAACAAAGAGCTGCTTGAACTGGATTGCGACATTCTCGTACCAGCGGCTATCGAAAACCAAATCACTGCTGCAAACGCTCACAACATCAAGGCGCAAATCGTCGTAGAAGCGGCTAACGGCCCGACTACACTCGAAGCAACCAAGATTTTGACTGAGCGCGGCATTCTGCTTGTACCAGACGTACTGGCAAGTGCTGGTGGTGTAACCGTTTCTTACTTCGAGTGGGTACAGAACAACCAAGGTTACTACTGGAGCGAAGAAGAAGTAGAAGAGAAATTGGAAAAAGTAATGGTTCGCTCGTTTGAAAGTGTTTATTCCCTGTCGCAAACGCGCCGTGTGGACATGCGCCTTTCCGCTTACATGGTCGGTGCACGCAAAATGGCAGAAGCTTCTCGCTTCCGCGGCTGGGTTTAATCAAACAAACGACCCTCCATATATTGAGAAGAAACAGGCTTCGCCTCATGTGGGCGAAGCCTTTGTTTTTTGGTTGAACAAAAGCGGAAAAGCAATGAAAACCCCCTCCTTGTCGAAGCAAAGAGGGGGTTTGTTCATTTCATTTTTATTGATCAAACAACTTTTGCAGTTCCTGGAAGTCGCGCGTCGTCTGCAAGGTGACGATCAGCTTGAGGCGAGCTTTTTGACCATTCAGACCGTTAGAGAAAATAATGCCCATTTCTTTCAGCTTGCGGCCGCCGCCTTCGTAGTCGTAAATGTCCTGAACTTGTCCATTGTAGCAGCGGGACACGAGAACGATCGGGATTCCGCGATCCAGCAGTTGCTGCAGCGTCGGGATGATCGCTGGCGGCAGATTGCCGAGACCGAATGCTTCGATGACCAATCCGTCAATCGGTTGCTCCAGCAAAAATTGCAGCCAAGCTGGCTCCATGCCGGCAACGGCCTTGATCAGCGGCACATTCGCATCGGCGTGGGTGATGTTGTAATGCTCGCGATCCAATGGAGCGTGATGATACTGCACGCTTTTTTTCGCGATTGTTCCGATCGGGCCGTATTGCGGCGATTGGAATGTGGCGACGTTGCTCGTATGGGTTTTCGTCACATGGCAAGCGGCGTGGATTTCATCGTTGAACACGACAATCACGCCTTTGTTCAGACTGGCTGGATCAGCGGCAGCGCGAACGGAGGAAATCAGATTGACCGGACCGTCAGCGCCAAGCTCGTTGCTGCTGCGCATAGCCCCGGTAACAACGATCGGAACATTGACGGAAAGCGTCAGGTCAAGGAAATACGCTGTCTCTTCCAATGTATCGGTTCCGTGCGTGATGACGACCCCATCATACTGCTCCTGGCGAAATTCTTCTTCGATTTGCAGACGCAAGTCGTTCATGATCTTGGGAGTCATGTGCGGGCTTGGCAAATTCAGTACGTTTTTCATGGTGACGTCCGCGTAACGCTCTAAAAAAGGAAGGATTTTGTTTACAGCTTGGTCATCCAGCGGTTTGACGCCTTCTGTGTCATCTACGGACATGGCGATCGTGCCACCAGTATTGACTACCAATATTTTTTTTGTCATGATCTCTCTCCTGTAGCGGGTTTTCATCAACCATTATTCATGGTACGATGAATAACAGCCTTGTGTAAAGGAGCAATAAAAGATGATCGCAATGATCGGCGCGGCAATTGCCCCCGGTATCGCCATCATGAGTTATTTTTACCTGCGTGACAGTCTCGAACCGGAACCGATTTCCATGGTTATCCGGTCGTTTATCTTTGGGATGCTGCTGGTGATTCCGATTATGGTACTCCAGTACATCATGCAGAATGAATGGAACTGGCGGAGCGGAATTGTCGCGGAAATCATCCAGTCCGCTGTAGTAGAAGAGTTTTTCAAATGGATGGTCATCTTTTTCACAGTCTACAAGCATGTGGAATTTGATGAGCCTTACGATGGAATTGTGTATGCAGTCGCCGTGTCGCTCGGTTTTGCCACTTTGGAAAACTTGTTTTATTTGATCATCAACGGGATGAATATTGCCTTCTGGCGCGCCTTTTTGCCTGTCTCCAGCCACGCGCTTTTCGCTGTATGGATGGGCTATTATTTGGGGCGGGCCAAGTTCTCGCAAAACAGCAAGCAGGAAAAAACGTTTCTCTGGCTGTCCATCGTCCTGCCGATTGGACTTCACGCTTTGTACAACGCCATTTTTCTTTCGATCCAAAACTGGCTGGTAGTCATCGTGCCATTCATGCTGATCCTTTGGTGGCAAGGCTTGAAAAAGGTGCAGCGCGCTCATGAATACGGTTCTAAAAATCTTTCTTCGCGTCCACAATAGACGTTAAGGAGGAGACGAGACGTGCTGAAATCCGAACGAGCAAAAGTGACCATTCAATGCAATGTATGTGGAGAAAAATTTACCCTCCGCGGTCGCAGGGAACCAGGCGGGCAAGTGGAAACGGGATTCAAGCAATGCCTGTGCGACAACGACCAGCATTTTCGCATTGACGAATCGTAAAAAACAAATAGCAAGCCAGACAAAAAGACCGATGCCAAGCGTATCGGTCTTTTTGTGCTGGAAGCCTCTGGATTGGCGATTCCTCTCGCATTTTCATGCATAATCCATTCTTCCTCCACTAACACTATGCAAAGATTTCAATTCATGCCAAGGAGGACTTATGCCGTGCAAAAAATCTGGATCGCAGGTGTGCTGATCTTGTTCGTGGTGGCAGGCTTTTGCGGGTACGAGATTTTCTCCAATGAAAACAGCGCGGTGGCCGCACGCGGGACACAGATGGCAGCACCGGCAAAGCAAAGCCAGACAAAGTCCAAAGCGAGCTTTCATCCTTCGCGGATATCGGAGAACGACCTCAAGCTGATGGCGAATGCCGTGTACGGAGAGGCCAGAGGAGAACCGTTTGAAGGCCAGGTGGCGATTGCTGCCGTCATTTTAAACCGCGTCAAAAGCCCGTCCTTTCCCGATACGCCATCGGCTGTCATTTTTGAGCCGCGAGCATTCACGGCAGTGGCGGACGGGCAAATCTGGCTGGCCCCGAACGAGAGTGCGCGCAAGGCTGTCAAAAATGCATTGAACGGGTGGGACCCATCGGGAGGCTGCACCTACTACTTCAACCCGGTAACAGCGACGTCCAAATGGATTTGGAGCAGGCCGCAAGTCAAAAAAATCGGGAAGCATATTTTTTGCAGGTAAAGGCTTTTCAATCAGAATAGAAGGAGTGGCAAGGGATGGTATATGGAGCAACGGCGCGCGTCTTGTTACCCATAGCCTTGGTTGCCTTGGTAGGCGCGGGGATGTGGGGGTACCAGGAGCACAACGAAAAAAACTCGGTTTTGATCAAAGCGGAAAACTCGTATCAGCGGGCTTTTCACGACTTGACTTACCATATCGACAAATTGCATGACGAACTGGGCAAGTCATTGGTCGTCAATTCCCGCCGGCAAATGACGCCGACCTTGACCAACGTCTGGCGTCTAGCCTACGCAGCCCAATCGGATGTGGGCCAGCTTCCGCTTACGTTGATGCCTTTCAGCAACACAGAGGAGATGCTTTCGCGTGTAGCCGATTTCTCTTACCGGGTTGCTGTGCGCGATTTGGACAAGGAGCCGCTTAGCGACAAGGAGTACGGCACCTTGAAAAGTTTGCATAAACAAGCCCAGGACATTCAGGACCAGCTTCGCAACGTCCAGGCCAATGTCATCGACAAGCAACTGCGCTGGATGGACGTAGAGACGGCGCTCGCGTCAGACGACAAGAAGTCGGACAACACAATCGTAGACGGATTCCAGACGATCGAGAAAAAAGTGCAGGAGTTTCCGGATTTGGACTGGGGAGTGGGCATCCAGAGCCTGGACAAGAAAAAACAGCAACGAATCCAAGGAATTGACGGCAAGCCCGCCACCGCTGAGGATGCGAAGAAAAGCGCACTGGAATTTTTGCGCATCAACGCGTCTGACGCCAAGGTGGAAGTCGACGAGAACGGAAAAGGACAAACGTACACAGCTTACAGTGTCCGCGTCATTCCGAACGGACAGAAAGCGGCGATCAACCTCGATGTGACCAAACGCGGCGGCAAAGTCGTCTGGATGATGAACGAGCGTGAGATCGGGGAAGAAAAACTCGATATGAAGCAAGCGCAAGAGAGAGGCGAAGAGTTTTTGCGCAAGCATGGCTTCGGGGATATGGTTGTTTCCGAGATCGACAGCTATGACCGCAATGCGCTGTTCACGTTTGTGCCCGTCCAGGATGGCGTGCGCATCTATCCGGATTCCGTGACGATTGAGATCGCGCTGGACAACGGAGAAGTGACCGCATTCAACTCTACGGAATACTTGTTCAATCACAAACAACGCCTGTTGTCCAAGCCGCGTCTGTCCAAAGAAGAGGCGCGCAAAAAAGTAAATCCGAGCGTGAAAGTCACCAGCGAGCGGCTGGCTTTGATCGAAGGGAAAAATGACGGCAAAGAAGTTTTGACCTGGGAGCTGACGGGCAGCTTTGAAGGAAATTCATACATGGTGTACATCAACGCCATGAACGGCGACGAGGAAGAAGTCGTGAAAATGGAGACTGGCACAGACCGGGAGAATCAGCAATAAGCGCGGAAAAATGCAAGGGGAAAGCTGAATTTGACGGCTTTCCCTATTTGCTGATTCGAAAGAAAAGAGTATATAATGAGGGGGTGAGAGGGAAAAGGAGGAACATTTGCTATATGATGCTTCCACGAGTAGGACAAACCATACGACTTCACTTCACGGGTTCCTCTGAAGAAGAAACAGAGTTGGATGCTTTCAAAAGCCGCGTCACCGACTTGACAGAAGAGGTAGCTTCTATCGAATTGCCGACCAGTGAAAACACGGGAAGAACCGGGGTATTTCGGCCCGGCACAAGCTGCCTGGTCTGGTACGTAGGAGAGGACGGCTCTCGCTATGAGTTCCATACCTCCATCGTCGGCAGAGAAAGCGCGCATATCCCGGTGCTGTTGTTGCAATTGCCGAATAAAGAGGAGATTGTGCGCACACAACGGCGCAATTACTTGCGTATCGAAACGACGCTGGACATCGCTGTAAAGCATCAGGACCCGATGCGGCGCTATCATTTTTTGGCGCGAACGATCGACATCAGCGGTGGCGGTCTGTCTTTCAGCTGCGACGAGTCCTATCGTTTGCGGGAAAAGGATTTGCTCCAGGTCTGGATATCGCTGCCTAGCCGAACTGGCCAGGTGCAGCATGCATTTGCCGAACTGGAGGTCGTCAGACAAAAGGCGCCGGAAGAGAAGGGCTTGCATCAGTGGATATCAGGGAAGTTTACGAATATCAGTGAACAGGATCGGGTAAAAGTGGTTAGGGCGTGTTACGAAAGACAGCTAGAGCTTCGCAAAAAAGGCGTCGAGGATTGACGCTTTGCCAAAAGGAAGTGACCCCATTGACCAGTCAGTACGACGAGCGTTTTCGCCGATTTTCCAGACGGGTAGAGAAAGGCATCATGATTGGAATTGTGGCCTGCGCCATCGCGCTGACAGCCGGGGAAATCCTGATACAATACGTTCCTGCTCGCGCTTTTCTGATCGAGACAGAACGCTTGGAAGGCGTGTCAGACAAGCCCTAAAGGTTTGCGCATGCTTCCATACTATGGTACTATTATAGATAACATAGAAAACGGCAACGATCGTTTTCGTAGACCGTTTACGGTCATATGTGTGTTTTTCTCCACATGAATGGGAACAGGCTTCGGGCAGAAGCTTTTCTTGTTTTACTCCCTTTCTGAACTACTGTACATAGCAGGTGAGAAGTGAATGAACATAGCAATTGATGGACCTGCGGGAGCAGGGAAAAGCACCGTCGCACAGAAGGTGGCAGGGCAACTGGAATACGTCTATATCGACACGGGTGCCATGTACCGTGCTCTTGCCTGGGGCGTTTCCCACGAGCAGCTTCCGATCAGCGACGAGTCCGCAGTTTCTGCGCTTTTGAAAAACAACAAGATTGGGCTGGTGCGCCAAGCTGGTCGCCAACGCGTGTTCTGGAATGACATCGACGTAACAGATCAGATTCGTTCCACAGAGGTCAGCCAGTACGCCTCTATTGTAGCGAGCTACGGTCCTGTTCGCGAACAAATGCTGGTACTGCAGAGACAGCTCGCCGAACAAGGGAATGTGGTCATGGACGGCAGAGATATCGGAACACATGTCCTGCCTGATGCCGAGGTGAAAATTTTTCTGACAGCTTCCAGTCGTGAACGAGCAGAGAGACGATGGAAAGAACTGCGTGAAAAAGGAACCGAGACAGACCTTGCCGAGCTGGAAAAAGAAATCGAGGAGCGGGATCGTCGGGATACACAGCGAGAGGTGGCACCGTTGCGCCAGGCGGAAGATGCCGTTTTGGTGGATACAACAGGCATGTCGATTGAGCAGGTGGTTGATCACATCTTGCAAATCTGCGAGCGAACGGGAGAGTCTGCCAAGTGACCTATTACCGTTTATTCCGCGGAATATTCCGCATCATATTTTCGCTTGTCTATCGTTGGCAAGTGATTGGGCGTGAACATATACCTAAGGAAGGCCCGGTGATTTTGTGTGCCAACCACATTTCGCTCTGGGACCCGCCTTTGCTCGGGTCCGGAATTGAACGACAGGTACATTTCATGGCCAAGGAAGAGCTTTTTAAAATCCCGGTATTATCTTTTCTAATCACGAAGTTCGGCGCTTTTCCCGTCAAGAGGGGCGCGGGTGATCGGGCGGCAATCCGCACGACGCTCAAATTGCTCGAAGATGGAAAAATCTTTGGAATTTTCCCTGAGGGAACCCGCAGCAAAACGGGTGAACCGGGAGAAGCGATGTCAGGCGTAGCGATGTTTGCGCTCAAATCGCAAGCCGCGGTCATTCCGGTGGCGATTGTCGGGCCGTATCGCGCTTTTCGTCCGATCAAGATCGTCTACGGAAAGCCGATTGATCTCGCCAGCCTGCGCGAAGCGAAAAGCAGCGCTGAAGTGCTGAAAGAGACGAGCGACCTGATCATGACCCACATCAAAGAATTGCGGAGCCAGCATCTTCCCTAAGTCCGGTATAGAATTGACAAAGGGACGAATACTACATTTGCTGGAACTTACTGGCTATGTCAGTGCTAACTGCCAGCCTTCGGGCGACAGTAAAAAATATACTTGCTCCCGCTTCGTGTAATGTGGTTGCTTACAACCTGTACATAGATGGCCTGGGACTGGATGGTATTCAAGGAGGTTTTTTGGATGATGGATGAAACAAACGTAAGCTTGACGGATGCAACAACCATTTCCGTAGGGGATGTCGTAAAAGCGACGGTAACGAAAGTCGAAGACAAACAGGCTCTTGTGGATGTGGGCTACAAATACGACGGCCTGATTCCGATCAGCGAGCTTTCCCCGCTGCACGTAGAAAAAGTGGCTGACGTCGTTTCGGTTGGCGACACCTTTGAAGTGAAAGTAATCAAGCTCAACGATGAAAAAGAAGAACTCGTCGTGTCCAAAAAAGCTGTCGCGATGGAATCTTCCTGGGCTGATCTGGAGCAAAAAATGCAGGCTGGCACCATCATCGAAGCAACCGTAAAAGAAGTAGTAAAAGGCGGCCTGGTTGTAGATGTAGGCGTTCGCGGCTTCATTCCTGCATCCATGGTAGAGCGTCACTTCGTAGAAGATTTCTCCGATTACAAAGGCAAGTCCCTGACGCTGAAAGTGGTCGAGATGGACAAAGAGAAGAACAAAGTGATTCTCTCCCACAAAGCGGTGCTGGAAGATGAAGCAAAAGCGCAAAAACAGTCCATTCTGGATCAAATTCAAGTAGGTCAAGTGCTGGAAGGAACCGTTCAACGCATGACTGACTTTGGCGTATTCGTGGACATCGGCGGAGTAGACGGTCTGGTGCACGTATCCGAGCTGGCTTGGAACCGCGTTGAAAAACCGTCCGATGTAGTGAAGGAAGGCGACAAAGTACAGGTGAAAGTGCTCAAGATCGACCGTGAAAATGAGCGCATTGGCCTGAGCATCAAGGAAACGCAAGCAGGTCCTTGGGCGAAAGTAGCGGAAGAGTTTAAAGCAGGCTCTGTGGCTACTGGTACGGTTAAACGCCTTGTTTCCTTCGGTGCTTTTGTGGAAGTGGCTCCTGGAATCGAAGGATTGGTTCACATTTCCCAAATCGCGAATCGTCGCGTAAACACTCCTGGCGAGGTGCTCAAAGAAGGTCAGGAAGTGCAAGTGAAGATTCTCGATGTCGTTCCGCAAGAGCAGCGCATCAGCTTGAGCATTCGCGCGGTTGAAGAAGAGCGCGTTGAGCAGGCAGAGCGCGCAAGCAAGCGTGAGCAACAACAATTCACGCAAGAAAACAATCAGCCTATGGGCGTGACGCTTGGTGAACTGTTTGCCGATCTGAAAGACAAGTTCAAGTAAGCGGTATAGACGTGAAATGAGGGGGTACGCTTTTGCGTATCCCTTTTTGCTTGGCTGTCAATCAGAGAGGAAAGATAGTTTGACGGGAGGGATACATGCATGGATCGATCCACACGGAAGCTCGATCATATTCGCAACGCGCTGGCAACGGCTGAAAACGGGACAAACTGCTTCGATGATGTCAGTTTTGTCCCAAACAGTGTGCCGAATACAGGATATGAGGAGACGAAGCTTGCGACGGAGTTTGCCACGTTTCGTCTGCCATCCCCTTTTGTCATTAACGCAATGACGGGGGGAGCCGAGGCGACGACGCCAATCAATCAAAAGCTTGCGATTATTGCCAGAGAACGGCAATTGGCGATGGCTGTCGGTTCGCAAATGGCGGCGCTCCGGGACCCGTCCCTAGCTTCCAGCTATCAGATTGTCCGCAAAGAAAATCCACACGGGATCATCTGGGCCAATGTCGGGGCAGAGGCAACGGTTGAGCAGGCGAAAGCAGCGATTGACATGCTGGAGGCGGACGGCCTGCAAATTCATCTGAATGTGATGCAGGAGCTGTTGATGCCGGAGGGAGATCGCGACTTCCGCGGCTATTTGGAGCGCATTCAAAACATCAGCGAAGCAGTAAACGTCCCGGTCATCGTCAAAGAAGTCGGGTTTGGCATGACAAAGGAAACGATGCGCAAACTGCTGGAAGCCGGAATCCGCAGCATCGATGTCGGCGGAAGGGGCGGAACGAATTTTGCCAAAGTGGAAAACATGCGGAGCAGTCACCCGCTGACCATGTTTGAAGACTGGGGCTTTACGACTGTAGAAAGCTTGCTGGAAGCAGACAACCACATCCACGCCCAGTCGTCCGTTATGGCGACAGGAGGCATACGCCACGGGCTGGATGCATTCAAGGCAATCAGCTTGGGAGCGAAAGCGGTCGGTGTGGCCGGAGCTTTGCTGCGGTTGATTCATACAAAATCGCTTGCAGAATGCCTGGAGGAAGTGGACGCGTGGCATCATCAGATTCGGGTGGCGATGACGGCGCTGGGGATTGTGCAGCTGGCAGACGCAATCAACGTGCCGCTTTTGGTTACAGGAAAAACAGCAGAGCGCGCCCGTTTGCGGGGAATTTTGCTTGAACAGTTGGCCCAGCGCTAAACACGGACAAGCGTGTGATTCATGAAAGGGGAGCGCTTGAGGCATACTTTGGGGAGACAACCACAATTTTGAGGAGATGAACATGAACGAGGGAACCATTGCGCTTCTCATCCAGTGGTCTCTGCTTTGTCTTGTCTGGATGGGAAGCTTTGACGCGCAGCTGCGGGAAATGAACATGGAAAGAAGACGCGTGCTTGCCGTGCTTTGTGCGTTTCTGATCTGCTCCTTTGTCAGCTGGAAATTGTTCTTCGCTCCCATCCAGGTAAGTCTCAGCGGAACGTTGTTGCCCCTTTTTGCAAGTGTGGTCCTCTACACGCGCCTCCCCAAAGCGACGAGAAGACTGTATGTGGTAGGTGCGTTAGGCATCTCTGTCATGGTCTTTTGGCTGCGCTGGCTGTTTTTTACCGATCCGATCCTGCTGTTTTGGGACGAGCGGGTCATTGTGCCAGGAATTAGTGTTGCGGTTGCCTTTTCCATCAGCAAGCTGAACGCGGCCCGGCTGTTCGCGCTTATGCTTGCGCTACCGATGGCGGATGCTCTCCACACGCTCTATTTTTGGCAAGCTTCTGGCACGTGCAGCCTGGGGACGGATTATGCGCAAGATCTTTTGTGGAGCGGCATCTCCTTGCTGGGGCTGGTCAGTTTGCTCTGGTCTGCCATTCGTCGGCTGTTTGGACGGAGAGAGACAGAGCCTTCCCATTCCGACACAGGCAGGTGATCGCGAGTGTTTAAAGAGCTGTTAGCCAATGAATTTGTCGTTCCTTTGACGATTGGATTCGTCTTCGGAATCATGTGCAGAATCAATTTGCTGCGAACGGATTATCGGCAATATCCGACCTATCCGCACGGAAAAATTATTCATGTTTCGCTCGGCGTAATCGCTTCGGCATTGGGGGCACTGGCTGTGCCAGCCTTGCTCAAGGAAAACTATACGGCCGTTACCTTTTTAACCGTGGCCGCTCAACAGTTCAGGGATGTGCGCAACATGGAGCGCACGACGCTGACGGAAATCGACAAGCAAGAACTGGTGCCGCGCGGCGGGCCGTATATCGAAGGGATCGCCATGGTGTTTGAAGGCCGCAACTACATGGTGATTTTTACGTCGCTGGTGGCGACGACTACTACGATTTTGTTCAACTGGTGGGGCGGAATCATTGCCGGAGTCATCGCCCTTCTCATCTCGCGCAAGCTGCGTTCGGGAAAGACGCTCTCCCTGATCGCCGAGACGAGTCCGGCAGAGGTGCGGGTGGAAGGAAAGGATTTGTACGTCGGGGATATTTACATCATGAACGTGGGACTGGAAGATGCGCAGAACATCATCCGGGAGCATGGCGTTGGGTTTATTGTGAGTCCAAAAGACGCCAATGCCAAGGTGACGATCGCCCATCCCGGCCAGCGACAGGCGATTTTGCATGATGTCGCCACGCAGCTTGGCGTGTACACCGATACGGGAGAGCCTTCCTTGACCCCGCTCGTGAAGCGCGACCTGCAATCAGGGCGGCTCGGCGTATTTTTGCTGCCGCAAGAAAAAGACGCGGAGCATGGCAAACAAGTCATCGATGCCGTGCCGATTTTGGAAAGCGTCTTCCGAATGCCGCAAAAGACCAAATTAGCGAAGAAGGAGCTGTAGACCATGACCGGGACCATTTTGGCCGTGATTACCGTGAACAAGGAGAGAATCGCGGGCGGAGCGCCCATTTTCATCGAGTCTACGCACGAGAGCATGCAGCAAACAGCCTTTACGCTGGAAAAGATTCTGGACGCCATGGTGCATGAGGTGAGCAAGGATACCCTTATCATTGTTCGTCACAAGTAGTGTATGGTATGATTAGCTAGTCAAAACGTAAATGAGAGAGAGTGTTGTTGATTATGGGATTACCTGTGGTAGCCATTGTGGGGAGACCCAACGTGGGGAAGTCCACGATATTTAACAGACTGGTCGGCGAGCGCATCGCGATCGTGGAGGATATGCCGGGAGTAACCCGTGACCGCCTGTACGGCAAAGGAGAATGGTTAACCCATACTTTCCACGTCATTGATACGGGCGGGATTGAGTTTGGCGAGACCGATGAAATTCTCACGCAAATGCGCTATCAGGCTGAGCTGGCGATTGATGAGGCCAACGTCATCATCATGATTACCGACAGCCGAACAGGCGTAACGGACGCTGACCTTGAGCTGGCTCGCATGCTGAACCGTACGGGTAAGCCAGTTGTTCTGGCTGTAAACAAAGCGGACAACCCGGACATGCGTGCCGATATTTACGACTTTTACTCGCTTGGCTTGGGTGAGCCGTTCCCGGTTTCCGGCA
This sequence comes from Brevibacillus sp., assembly GCF_003521185.1. NCBI lineage: Bacteria > Bacillati > Bacillota > Bacilli > Caryophanales > Paenibacillaceae > Brevibacillus > Brevibacillus sp. Next base: position 8,589 of record NZ_DOTK01000014.1, on the reverse strand, counting down.
GCCATGGCCTCGGCTTGGGCGACATGCTGGAGGAAGTGGTTCGCTTTTTCCCGGCGGAAGACGACGAGGAGCGAAAAGAAGACGTCATTCGCGTGTCGATCATCGGACGTCCGAATGTCGGGAAGTCTTCCTTGACCAACGCCATTTTGGGCGAAGAGCGCGTCATTGTCAGTGATGTCGCAGGTACTACGCGCGATGCGATCGATACTCCGTTTGAGCGGGAAGGTCAAAGCTACGTTCTCGTTGACACGGCGGGTATGCGCAAGCGCGGGAAAGTGTACGAGACGACGGAAAAATACAGCGTCATGCGCGCCATGCGTTCCATCGAGGACAGTGATGTCGTTCTCGTTGTCATCAACGGGGAAGAAGGCATCATCGAGCAAGACAAAAAAATCGCCGGTTATGCCCATGAAGCTGGTCGCGGCGTGATCATCATCGTCAACAAGTGGGATGCCATTGAAAAAGACGACAAAACGATGCAGCGCTTTACCGAGCTGATCCGCGAAGAGTTCAAATACCTCGATTACGCGCCAATCATGTATGTATCAGCCAAATCCAAGCAGCGTGTTCACACGATCCTTCCAAAAGTAAACGAGGTAGCGCAAGCACACTCGATGCGCATTCCGACCTCCGTCCTCAACGATATCGTTACGGATGCAACGATCCGCACGCCGCCGCCATCTGACCGAGGCAAGCGTCTGAAAATCAACTACGCGACGCAAGCGACAGTCAAACCTCCAACATTCATCCTGTTTGTGAATGATCCGGAGCTTATGCATTTTTCCTATGAGCGCTACATAGAGAACAAAATCCGCGAAGCATTTGTCTTTGAAGGTACTCCTGTTCGGATATGGACGCGGAAAAAAACGTAGGGAGAGGAAACCGCCATGGTGTTATTAGCCTGGGTGCTCAGCTATTTGATCGGCTCAATTAGCTTCAGCTATCTTATTGCCAAAAAAGTTGCAGGAATTGATATTCGCTCACATGGCAGCGGGAACGCAGGGGCGACGAATACGCTTCGCGTGCTGGGGAAAGGTCCGGGTATTGCCGTACTGATCCTTGACGCACTAAAAGGGTTGGCGGCGATGGGAATAACACACCTCATGACAGGTGATGCCGCTGCCTATGCAGTAGCGGGCTTGTTTGTCATCGCGGGGCACAATTGGCCTATCTATTTTGGATTTCGCGGGGGAAAGGGCGTTGCAACTACGCTCGGCGTGGTGCTCGGCTTCTCTCCCCTCGCCTTTTTGATTGCAGCGGTACTGGCTGTGCTGGTTATTGCCATTACCCGTTACGTCTCCCTTGGATCGCTTGTCCTGGTTACGGTGATTCCTATTTCTTTGTACCTGCTGGATAAACCGATTTCCTTTGTTTGGACAAGTTTGGTAATCGCGGTGTTTGCGTATGTTCGCCATTATAACAATATCCAAAATCTTATAGCAGGTACGGAACGGAAGCTGGGAGACAAGTCCAATCGCAAGCTGGGATAGATCTGAATGGGTCTGAATCGTTCTCGCAGAACGAAGGATGGAGGGGGATCTATTGAGAAAAGAGGTTACAGTAGTCGGTGCAGGTAGTTGGGGGACAGCTCTCGCTTCTGTGTTGGCTGAAAACGGCCACCAGGTTCGGCTGTGGGTGCGCGATTCCAAACTGGCTGACGAAGTGAACACAAAGCACACCAATGCCAAGTATTTGCCTGAAGTGAAGCTCGCCGAAAGCATCGTGGCGACAACGGATCTGGAAGCGGCTGTTTCCGGCCAGCCGATTGTTCTCTTGGCAGTGCCTTCGCACGCCATGCGGCAAATTTGCAGGCAGCTGGCACCGTTTTTACATAGCGATACACTTTTGATCCATGCCACAAAAGGCTTTGAGCTGGAAAGTCTGAAACGGATGTCTGAGGTCATCATGGAAGAGGTGCCTCGCGAAATATCTGGACGGCTTGCCGTCTTGTCCGGGCCGAGCCATGCAGAAGAGGTAGTCCGCAGGCAGCCTACTACGGTCGTGGTTGCGTCCGAGTCGGAGGACAGCATGCTGCGTGCGCAAGATCTTTTGATGAACGCCAATTTCCGGGTGTACACCAACCCGGACTTGATCGGAGCGGAAATCGCCGGGGCGTTGAAAAACATCATCGCACTCGGAGCGGGCATGTCAGATGGGCTGGGGTTCGGCGACAACGCAAAAGCGGCGCTTTTGACGCGCGGCCTGGCGGAAATCAGTCGCCTCGGCATCAAGCTTGGCGCTATGCCGCTTACTTTCTCCGGGCTGGCTGGGGTCGGTGATTTGATCGTGACGTGCACGAGCCGCCATAGCCGCAACTGGCGCGCAGGCTACATGCTCGGACAAGGCAAAAAGCTCGATGACGTCCTGGCGCAGATGGGCATGGTAGTCGAAGGGGTGCGTACGACACATGCGGCACACGCGCTCGCACAACGGGAGCAGGTTGAAATGCCGATCACGTCCGTTCTGTACGGCATCTTGTTCGAAGGCAAAGAACCGCGCCAAGGGGTAGAGGAACTGATGGGCAGAGGAAAGACGTTTGAAATGGGCTATCTGAATCCGGATGAGACGCAAGCGTAGCGTTTCACACATTTAGGCTCCTGCACATACGATAGGGTGAAAGCCCAGGTGCAGGAGGAGAGCGCAGATGAATAACAATCTTTCCAAGCGTTTTTTGGAGCGTTTGCAGGGAAAAGGCAGCGAGAAGGTCGACGAGGGCAAATTGCGGTCGCTTGCGAGTCAGATGAAGCGCAGCGACTTTGAGGATGAAGCAAAGCTTCGGCAAATTTTGCAGACGCTCGCGACCATGAGCGGCAAACAGCTCAATCCGGAAAAGGAAGACAAGATCATCGAGATGTTCCGCAACAAGGAAATCAATTTGAATGACATGTCATCCTTGTCCAAGCTGCTAAAGTGAGAGAAATGGGCGATTATGCCCGTTACCTGCTGTCAAAAGCATCATACAGTAAAATTAGGAACAATCATGGCTCTACAGGGACATGGCTGACCTACAGATACCAAGAAAAAAAGAGGGATCTCATCCCTCTTTTTTTCGTTGCTTGCTTGAGCCGCTCACCGTCTGGGTCAACAGGTTTTGCACCAATGGAGATTGCAGCAGGCCGAGAATTTGCCCGATGTCAATGTTGCCGAGCGGGTTTCCTGAGCCAGAGCCTGAAGCTGCGCTCGATTCCTGGGGTGTTTCCACTGCTTTGGCTGTTTCTCTGCCCTTTGCACTGTCCCTCGCTGATTCCGCGTTTCCTTTGCGCTTGGTCGAGACTGGTTTTTCGGCAGCAACTTCCGGTTCAGCCGTACGTTTGCCCAAGTTCTCGATGATTTCCATGGCACCGTACAGCGTATCCATCGTTTCTTCCACCTGGCGAATCGTGGTGCTGATCCCTTTGATGTTGTTGCGCATTTTGGAGACGGAGGATCTAAGGTCCACGGCTGGCAAGATTTTTTTCGGGGTAATGGCTAATGAGACGTCGGCCACTTGGTCGCTCAATTTTTTGCTCGGTATGGGAGCGTACGGGTTTCGCCATTTTCGACCATTTACTTTGTTGCTCAACATTCATCCCTCCCATGGGCGGATTCATCAGAATAGTCTATGCGAACGTCCAGATAGAGGTTCACAAGGTCAGACGAGAGCTGGGAAGTATGGTATAATGAAGCAAAAAATGCAAAGGATGCTGCAAGCCAGATGTATATCGATCCTATGACGAAGATGAACATTTCACTACTGGCCATCGGCCTGATGTTCGTCTGCAATTTGTTGATGATCTTTGCCAGAAAAATGACGAATGCGCTTGTCAGATTTCTCGTGAAGACTTGCGCTTTCCTGATGTTAATCGCGGTATTTGTCATGATTTTGATCGTGATTTTTGTGTAAGGGGAGGATAGGGGATGTCTCAGGTAACACTGATCACTCGCTCAGGAACGTATGAAGTGCCTGTGGAGTTGAATGAGACGATCGTTGCGATTGCCAAAAAACATAAAGTTCCGTGGGGGCATGCTTGCCAGAGAGGCGTGTGCGCTCAGTGCCGCACGCAAGTGGTAGAAGGCGCGGAGTACCTGAGCGAGATCACGAGCGAGGAAAAGCTGCGCCTGCGCAAAGCAGAGCGGGCCGAAGGGTTCAGACTTGGCTGCCAAATCAAGATCGTCGGGCAAGGAACGGTGAAGCTGGCCCATCGCCCGTATTGAAAAAGGAGTGACGACATGGGGAAGGTGACTTTTCTTCCCGGCAGTAAAAGCGTGAAAGCGAGGGCGGGCCAATCGCTTGTCAGTGTTGCTGGCAATGCCCGGATCGTGATCCCGCAAAGGTGTGGAGGCCACGCCTCCTGTCTGATGTGCCGTGTCATTGTGGAGAGCGGGGAACTTGCTCCTCCGACCGTGCTGGAGCTGCGCAAAATGCCGGAGCAGGACTTGCGGCAGGGGCTGCGCCTGGCTTGTCAGGCCAAGGCGACAGAGAACGACTGCACGGTCCGAATCCCGGAGAGCCGGTTAAAATCGGTGGTGGCTGCGGCACTTGAGCGACAGCGCTTGGAAAACGAAGAATGAGGGTTTGAGGTGTATACATAAGATGTGGCAATCATGGCGTAAAACTTTCAAGCTGACGATCAGCTTGTGCATGCTTTCTGTTTTGTTGTCCGGATGTTTGTATCCGAACGAGCGGAAGGCGGAAAATCAGGTGCCCAGCTCATTTTTCCTGGAGGCGGCGCAAAAAGGTATCGACGAGTTCAAAAAAGATACCGCTGTGCTCCCGATTGTGACGAAACCGCTGGACACTCCCATTTTTGAGAAATACGAGATTGATTTTCGCAAAATGATTCCCAAGTACATCCCGGATGTGCCTGGAAACGCCTTTGAAAAGGGCGGACTGTACAAATACGTCCTGATTGACGTGGAGACGAAGCCAACGGTCAAGCTCATCCATCTGGGGGCTGTCAGCACGGTTGCCGATGTACAGACGGCTGTAGACCGCTATCGCGGCTATTTTAACAAGCTGCCGGTGCAAGCCGACCTCGGCAACGGCTACTACTCGATCGACCATACGGAGATCGGTGTGAAGGCGTGGCAAGTGCCATCGACCATGGGCAATTATTTGCTGCCGCTGGTCATGAATGCGGATGGGCAAGTAGGAATTGACTACGCGGCAGATATTGCGACGATGCTGCGCGAGAACAAAGCGACTGTCACGCCAAACACAGACCCGAGATACGTCCTGTCGCGCGTATCGATGTTTGTTCCCGCCAAATCGTTCCCGTACGAGTTGGTAGACGGTGAGCCGAGGCTGCTGCAAATCAAATAGCGAACACAAAAAACAACTCTGATCGGAGTTGTTTTTTTGTTCTAGTTGGTCCAGTCGCACATATACTTGTACTGTCCACGAAACTAGTACGAGATTCCCTACGAAAATACTGACGGTCAGGGATAATTCGGAAAATCGGTCATAGTGTAAAAATAGACAAATAGAAGGAGGTCATCGATGGTGGAACGAGTCGACATCTTTAAAGACATTGCCGAACGGACGGGCGGAGACATCTACCTCGGGGTAGTAGGCCCGGTTCGTACGGGAAAGTCGACCTTTATCAAACGGTTTATGGAGCAGGTCGTCATCCCGAATATCCAATCGGAAGCAGAGCGGATCAGAGCGACAGATGAACTGCCGCAGAGTGCTTCTGGCCGAACAATCATGACGACAGAGCCGAAGTTTGTTCCGAATCAAGCCGTAAACGTACATGTGACAGAAGGACTCAGCATCAATGTCCGCCTCGTTGACTGCGTAGGTTATACGGTTCAGGGGGCAAAAGGCTTCGAGGATGACAACGGTCCACGAATGGTGAACACTCCGTGGTATGAGGAGCCAGTGCCATTCGAGGAAGCAGCTGAAGTCGGAACACGTAAAGTCATCCAGGAGCATTCGACTATCGGAATCGTTGTTACGACAGATGGCAGCATCGCGGAAATTCCGCGTGTAGGATACATTGACGCGGAGGAGCGGGTCGTCAATGAACTGAAGGAAGTGGGCAAACCGTTCGTCATCGTGGTGAACTCGACGCGTCCACGCTCTGACGAGGCGCAAAACCTGCGTTTGCAGCTTCAGGAAAAGTACGACGTGCCAGTAGTGGCCTTGTCTGTCGATCACATGACAGAACAGGAAATCCTCCTCTTGATGCGTGAAGTGCTGTTCGAGTTCCCTGTGCATGAAGTAAACGTGAACCTGCCTAGCTGGGTCATGGTGCTGGAGAACGGCCACTGGCTCCGTCAGAACTATGAAGAAGCCGTACGTGAAACCGTGCAGGATATCCGCCGGTTGCGCGACGTGGACCGCGTCGTCGGCTTCTTCAATGACTATGACTTCGTGGAGCGGGCGTCTCTTGCGGGAATGCACATGGGCCAAGGGATTGCGGAGATCGACCTGTTCGCGCCGGATGAACTGTATGATCGCATCCTGATGGAAATCGTGGGCGTCGAGATCAACGGCAAGGACCATTTGCTGAAGATTATGCAGGAATTTGCCCACGCCAAGCGAGAGTACGACCAGGTAGCGGAAGCCTTGCATATGGTGCGCAGTACGGGCTACGGAATCGCTGCTCCGTCGCTGCATGAAATGACCTTGGACGAACCTGAGCTGATCCGCCAGGGACCGCGTTTTGGCGTCAGACTGAAAGCGACTGCGCCATCCATTCACATGATCCGCGTCGATGTCGAATCGGAATTTGCTCCGATCATCGGGACCGAGAAGCAGAGCGAAGAGCTTGTCCGTTACTTGATGCAGGACTTCGACAAAGATCCGCTGTCGATCTGGAATTCGGACATTTTCGGCAGATCGCTGCACTCGATTGTGCGGGAAGGCATCCAGGCAAAAATTACGATGATGCCGGACAATGCGCGGTATAAATTGCAAGAAACATTGGGGCGGATCATCAACGAAGGCTCCGGCGGTCTGATTGCCATCATACTTTAAGGACTAGGTAAATAGACCTAGACAATTGATTCCAAAAGGGGGCACCCGGCGTGACGGGATGCCTTTTTTTCTTGTATTTCGTTCAATTTCGACAGGAGGGGCTTGAATTTAAGAAATCGGTGTATTACTATAAGCTTGTCAGATCGGTAAATACCACCAATCGTGTATAAAACGCTTCGTTTCGGTTAAGAAAAATAATAGCTAGGACTTGGTGTTCTTTGAGGGGAGGTGAAGAAAATGAACAAAACAGAATTGATTGCAAAAGTGGCTGAAACCACCGAACTCACCAAGAAAGATGCAACTAAAGCAGTTGACGCTGTTCTCGATGCAATTGCTGATGCTTTGAAAACTGGTGATAAAGTCCAACTGATCGGCTTTGGTAACTTCGAAGTTCGTGAGCGCGCGGCTCGTAAAGGTCGTAACCCACAAACAGGTGAAGAGATCGAAATCGCTTCCAGCAAAGTACCTGCGTTTAAACCAGGTAAACAACTCAAAGACTCCATCAAGTAGTTGTTTCTTTTGAGAACGAAGCACTTACATAAAAAAATCCACATTGATGAAATGTGGATTTTTTTTAACGTCCGGGATGCGAACGTTTGTGCACGTGAGGACGGCTGCCCTTTTTGGTTGAAGACAGGCAACAAAGGGCGGACAACTTTGGCTTGGTGTACATACAGTTGTCTTGTCAGATGTTTTTGTTTTTTTGAAATGAGTATGGTAAGATTGGCGTGGGTTCGGCTGCGTACAACGGAGCATGACAAACGGATCTGGTCAGGGCCAGCCGGAGAAGCCGCAAGCTTCGCAAACGGGATGGGCCGCTAGGTAGGAGGTACAAATAATGAACGTTGATTTGGATAAAATTCAACAGGCTGTCCGCATGATTCTGGAGGCGGTCGGAGAAAATCCCGATCGCGAAGGATTGCTGGATACCCCTAAACGCGTCGCAAAAATGTATGCAGAAGTATTCGAGGGCATGCATATCAACGAGGAACAGTACTTTGAGACCGTTTTTAGCGAAGATCACGAAGAAATGGTTTTGGTCAAAGACATTCCTTTTTACTCCATGTGCGAGCATCACCTGGTTCCGTTTTTCGGCAAGGCGCATGTGGCCTATGTTCCGCGCGGTGGACGGGTTGTCGGTTTGAGCAAGCTGGCGAGAGCGGTTGAAGCAGTAGCCAAGCGCCCGCAGCTGCAAGAGCGAATTACGACGACGATTGCCGAGTCGATCGTCCGCAAGCTCGACCCTCATGGCGTGATCGTCGTGGTTGAAGCAGAGCATATGTGCATGACCATGCGCGGCGTGAAAAAGCCCGGCTCGAAAACGATCACCTCTGCGGTGCGCGGCATGTTTGAAAAAGATGCGGCGGCGCGTGCAGAAGTATTCAGTCTCATCCGCTCCTGATCGGACAGGCGCTAGGCCTGGGATGAACTGCCAAATCCAGCAATTTTCTATTGACTCTACAGGTAAAATATTGTAAAGTACAGATGTACAGTCGGGATGTGGCGCAGCCCGGTAGCGCGCACCCTTGGGGTGGGTGAGGTCCAGGGTTCGAATCCCTGCATTCCGACCATCTGAATAAAAAACCAGGAAGCCTTTTGCGAGGCTTCTTTTTTTGGTGCGCCCAGCA
>NZ_DOTK01000006.1:0-29509 GCF_003521185.1 Brevibacillus sp. | reverse complement strand
CACAAAACTTTTTACGCTCTCTACTAATGCTTTATTTTCACGTAACATCACTATAGCACCAAGTTGCTTTTTGTTCTTAGTCATTAGTCATCATATCACTACAACTTGGTCTATAAAACGCACTTCTCATGCGGCATCTATTCGTACAAGATGTCTCTCCTACGGATTCTCTCCTGATAATTCCCTCTTAACTAAACCCTGATCACTCAAACTTCACAACTATTCATTTGAGCAGCCCGTAAAAATACTCAGCAACTATTCGCTTAATGTCCTTTTCCAGTTCAATTACAACATGAGTAATACGATCTTTATATACTTTGTAGCCAACTATTTTACATGGGTGGTGTCCATTGTAAATATATGGTTTGCGAATATCTTCTGAGAATCCTGTTAAACGCATTATTTTCTTAAACTCATCCTCATCTTTAAAACAAAGATAATCTATTCCTTCTCTATAGTAACTATGAATCTGATTAAACAGGCTACTATTTGAAGTTAGTTCTTTTTCCAAAAATCTAATCCAAGCATGCGAATAGTAGAAAATTGGAAATTGGTTACCTTTGGAATTATATGCCATTTCTTTTATACAGTACTCGTTATTTGCTGTATCTTTTACATTATAATAATTACAGCATTTTTGAAAAAATTCTTCATCAAATTTAAAATATCCCTTTCTAAGACAACTTAAATATTCAATACAGTCAGTAGCGCCGTAAACATGTTCGCTGTGATTATCTTTTTCATCATTGTTCATCTCTATTGCAAATTCTTTTACGTCATAGTTTTGGGTTAATCTATAAATTAAACTTTTTGCTTGCTCTTTAGATAGTTGATCTATATTTACAATTAGTTTTTTCAGCTTCTTTGAAAGGAGTTTATTAATAGCAGCTTTTTGCTTTTCAGTTGCTATACCCTCCATACTAACCTCCCTTTTAATTCGCGTGTGAATAAAAAACTAATTAGTCTTAGACTAGAATATCTTTTGCGGTGAGTCTACAACTTTATTTTTCAGTCTAATACTATATTATTTAGTCTAAAACTTTTTATCTCTGCACACATACGTATCTCAGAATTGTTATAGATGTTCTAAGAAAATAAAGTATTAGACTGTGAAGACTTGCTGCCGATCGCAGTGCCGAGTCTAATTCAATATTTTCTTATGACACAAGCGCCAAAAAGGAGCTTTTTCTTTTAATGGCACTTTGTTGGGGGCTGCACCAAGGCCGAAGGATGGCAAAGAGGAGCTGCGCTGCAGCTCCTCTTTGTGTTTAAGCACGTTATCTTCGATCTTCCGCAATGCTTCCGCTCACCGCGTTATTCGTAATGGCGGCTATGGTGAATCCAGGTGCGTAAGCAACAGGCGTGTTCGACATGACAAACACGCCGACGAAGATATTCGAGATCGTGACCATGCACGAGATCGCATGGTCCGTCATTTCAAGAATGGCGCTATGATCGGTCTCGTTCAGCTTTGCGCTTTCGTCCTCGTTCATTACAATATGGGGCTAAATATGTCCATACTTATGACATTGTGACATGGAGTTCCAACTTCGAAGCGAATTTTAGTTACGCAAAAACGGGGCCAACTGGCGGTCTAACTTTCTCATTTTCTCCAAGCAAGACAGAGAAAAGCTGGCAAGTTTGGGACGATGGAGCCTTGTAGTGGTAGTATTGTAGTTATGAAAATAAAAAAACATTCGGCTTTTACCGAATGCTTTTTATTATCTCAAGAAAGGAAGAATTTATTATGAAAAAAAGTGCCATAATCTTTTGCCTTTCCCTCATATTAGCTTCTTGTAGCGTAAATTCATCCGAACCTACTCATAATCAGTTTCAAATCACTTTAAATGATATATTCAAGCATCAACACAGCACTTCGGTCTACCAGTTTGAACTTATTACCGAACAACTCTCAACTGTAGAAGATAAAGAGAGGTTAGCATATATCTCAGGGATGATTGATAGCTATTTAATTAATAATCCCCTTTTCCTCCCAGCCACTATCTTCAACAATGAAGAGACAAAACTGATCATAGCTGATGAACAATTGCAATCTGATATCGTATTGTTGTACCAGAATAAAAAAGAGTATCTTAAACAAATTCAATCATTCATCGCTGAGAATGATCTCAAAAAGATCCAGAGTAAACAAGTTGAACTAAGTAAACTAAGTGCATCAATGAAAAGAATAAATGATGATAGGCTTTTCAGTAACGATAAGACCAAAGTCGATTCATATAAAAAAGAGCTTGAAACTGTGATACAGCAATTCCCGAACTGACTGATTATAACGGCGTACTCGGAAGTTTCTAGTTGACCATAGCGAAAAATACCCTCGAATTTAGAGGGTATTTTCGTATCATCCACGCTTAGAACCACTTCTTTTCTCAGAAGATCACCAACGCCCTACCCTCCTAAGAAACCTCCGCCGCAAAAACACTCAACTCGCGCACAACAGCCTCATCGACTTCCACGCCAAGCCCCGGACGATCTGCGAGCAGCAAGCGATCCTGCTCGTAGCGAAGCTGTCCGAAGTCGCGGGAGAACATGAGCGGCCCCACCATTTCGTTGGAAAAGATCATCCCTTTTGCCAAAGACAGATGCGCCCCGGCGGCGGTAGCCACGGCTGATTCGACCATCGAGCCAACCTGACATCCCATCCCCGCCATCTCTGCCTGCGCGACCAGCTTGAGCGCCGGATACAGGCCGCCGCACTTCATCAGCTTGATGTTGATCAAATCGGCTGCCTGGCGGACGATGACTTCCCGCATTTCTTTGTCGCCGTGCAAGCCTTCGTCGACCATGACCGGAATGAACGTTTTTTGGCGAACTTCTGCCAAACCGATCAGATCGTCCGCCAAAACAGGCTGCTCAATCCAGTCGAGCTGGCAGTCCTCTACTTGCTTCAACACGCGCATCGTTGTCGCCACATTGCGCCAGCCCTGGTTCGCGTCCACGCGCAGCTGGACGTCCGGGCCAATTGCCTCGCGGACGGCGCGAATCCGCTTGACATCGACAGCCGGATCGCCGCCGACCTTGATCTTGATGCTCGAATATCCGTCTTGCAAAGCTTGCGCCGCCTGGCGAGCCATTTCTTCCGGCGGCAAAATGCTCACAACATAAGGCACCGTCAAAAAGTCGTGCGCTTTTCCGCCAAGCAAATTGTAGACAGGCTGTCCCGCGGCTTTGCCCATGAGATCGTAGCAGGCGATATCGATGGCCGCTTTTGCAGATGGCGCGCAATAGACAGCCTGCCCCATGATTCGGTGAACTTTTTCAATATCAAACGGGTTAGCCCCGAGGACGAGCGGCGCAATGTCTTTCACCAGCATCTCGTACGTGCTGGAAAATGTCTCGCCCGTCACGTGCGGGTCGGGCATGCCTTCGCCGTAACCGACAAGCCCCGTGTCCGTCGTCATTTTGACGATGATGCTCGGAAGCTTGTGAAACGCATCGTAGGCGACGATAAACGGCCGCACCAAAGGCAGCTCGGTCGCAAATACTTCAATCGCAACAATTTTCAACAGGAAACCCTCCATTGCTCACACATTTTTCTTAAAACGGTCCATAGTGCATCCAATTGGCGATGATGACCGCTACCAGCCCAATCCCGAACTGCGTCAAAATCAATGGCAAAATCCACTTCGCCCAACGAATCCACGGGATGCCCGCAAGCGCCAGCCCTGCCATGAAGTAACCCGAGGTCGGGAAAATAATGTTGCCGATTCCGTCTGCCAGCGAGAAAGACAGCACCGCCGTTTGCCGCGTCACTCCGACCAGATCAGCCAATGGCGCCATGATTGGCATGGTCAGCGCCGCTTGTCCGCTGCCCGAAGGTACGACGAAGTGAATCAACGCTTGCAAAATGTACATGCCAGCCGCGCTGAGCACAGGCGGAATTTCGTGCAGCATGCCTGACGCATGGAACAACAGCGTATCGATGACGTGTCCGTCGCCAAGCACGACCAGTGTCGCTCGCGACAACCCGATGATGAGAGCGCCCGTGAGCATCCCCGCCGCCCCTTTCATGAACGACTCGATCAACTGATCGGCAGACATGCGGGAAATGAGCGTAATTACGATGGCCAAAATGACGAACAAGGCAGAAATTTCGGTAATGTACCATTGGAATTGCAGGACGCCGTAAATCAAGGCGACGAAGTTAAGCAGGAAGCAGATCAGCACCCATTTGTGCGTTTGGGACAAAGGCTGGTCAGTTGTCGGTGCAGTCTGCTCAAACGCTGCGACCCCTTCGCCGTAAAATCCGAGCGAGCGATCTTTTTTCACCTTCATCGCGTAGCGGTAAATGAAGCCAACCGATACGGCATACATGATCACGAACAAGATGATCCGGTAGCCAATGCCCGAGAAAATCGGAAGCTGGGCGATTCCTTGGGCAATCCCCACTGTAAACGGATTCATGATCGCCGTCGTAAAACCGATCGAGGCTCCTACCAGGACAATCGCGGTTCCCGTGATGACATCAAAGCCGAGCGAGACAGCAAGCGGCACCAGAATCGGGATGTAAGCCAGCGTCTCCTCCGCCATTCCGGTAAACGCCCCGGCAAAGGCGAAAAACAGCATCATGATCGGGATCAGCCACTTTTCCTTGTTCCCGAGCTTTTTGGACAGCGAGCGGATAAAAGCGTCGACAGCTCCTGTCGCAGTCAGCACGCCAAACGCTCCTCCGATGATCAAAACAAAGAAAATAATTTCTCCTGCGTCCACCATCCCCGTGTGGATCGCGCTAAACAGGGAAAAAACGGAGACGGGCGTCTGTTCAATCGCTTTGTACGACTGTGGATCGACGACGTTTCTGCCGTTCACTTCCACGCGGGCGTATTCTCCCGCCGGAACGACGTGGGTGAGAAACGTCGCGATGAGCAGCACGCCAAACAACAGCACGAAAACGTTGATTCCTCTCTTGCGTCTTGCTGCTTGTTCTTTGCTGTTTGGAAGCACTTCCAACTCCCCCTTTTTTATTATTCTGTTTTTTTATCGTAGTCGATTTGATTCGGCATGAAAAATGAGGTTGTTCAATGATAACCATAAATAAATCCATACTTCGCCACACAAAAAAACGACCCCCGGAATCGCTTCCGAAAGTCGTATACCACGGCTTCATTCAAGCCCGAAAAGTCGGCCACACATCAAGCACCACGTCGACAAAGCTGCTGACGGTGCTGTAATCGCGCTGGTCGCGCGGATAAATCAAGTAAGTCAAAAGCCTTTTCGGAAAGCGGTGCAGCACTTGCAGCGTTCCCTGCCTCACTTCTTTTTCAATCATGACGTCGCTGATCAAGGCAATCCCCGTCTGGGACATAACCGCCCGCTTGATCGCCTCTTCGCTGCCGCATTCGATCGTCCAGAGCGGTTTGCAGCCGATTTCTTCCAAACATTCGCGAATAACGCCTTCCATATCGTACGTAATGAACGGATGCTCCGCAAAAAGCTCCTCGGCGCTGCGCGACTTGACCAGGAGCGGACTCGCTACCAGCACCAAATCTTCCTGATCGATCAAAATTTCCTCAATCCCCGGCCGATTGCACTTCCCGGCGACAATCCCGATATCCGCCCGGTTCGACTCCACCAGCTTGATCGTCTCCTTGCTGTTGTAACAGAGCAGCTTCATCTGCACTTGCGGATGCACCTTCACGTAAATGCTGAGCAGTTGCGACAAGTAATAGCTGCAATAAAACTCGGGCGCCGCGATGGTCAAATTGCCGTACGGCTTTTCCAGCCGCCGCAAGTCTTGTTCCAGCTCGTCCAGATTTTGAAACAGCTTGTCTGTATGCTTTTTCAACAGCTTGCCTGTCGGCGTCAAAAACGTCCTTTTTCCCACCCGGTTCAGCAAGGTATGGCCGATGTCTTGTTCCAGCGCCTGGATTTGCAGGCTGATCGTCGGTTGCGTATAGCGCAAAATTTCCGCAGCCTTGGTGAGATTCAAACATTCCGCAACGACGTGGAACGTCTTCAAGTGGCGCAGCTCCATCCCCATCACCCCAAAAGCTCAGTTAGACTTTCGTTTCGTTTTGTATTTGTCCATCGTAGAACATTTGCTGTGAACAGACAATACGAAAACCGCACCGAAAAGCCTGTCTCGCAGGAGGGCGAAAAGCCGCTTGGCGCTGACGGATACTGCTTCGTCATGGGGCGATGGCTCTTGGTGACGGAAAAAGCTTACGGGAGAATGTCTGAAAATGTTCAGGAATGAAGCAGCCCTGGCTCATTCGGGTACCCTATAATTTACTGTGATGATCTCCCCTGCCATAGACAGACCATATATGTACGATCGGAGTGACGAGAGATGTACAAAAAGCTACTGGCCATCCCTGTGACGGCTGTTTTTCTGTTGCTTGCCGCATGCGGCGCGGGTTCCGGAGGGCAAACCGCAGACGGCTCGCCTGACGCAAAGCCGACCAGGTCCATTCAATATTTGGGCACTGCCTATAAAATTCCGGCGCGAACCAAACAAATCGCCTTTGTCGATTCGCGAAGCAGCTTTGAAGACTCGCTTTTGCTCGGCATACCGCCGTTCGCCGCAACGGTAGAAAAATCCGGCGCGTTCCCGCAGGAATACGCCTCGATTACGCAAAATACGCAAAAGCTCCCGGCAGACATCGTCGAGCGGATTGATGACCTGAAAGCTCTCTACCCGGACACTATCCTGACCTCTGACAAGACGCCTGCGGAAAAGCGCGCCACGCTGGAAAAGGCAGCGTCCGTGATCCCTATTTCCTCGAACGGAGCGCACTGGGAAGACAACCTGCGGCTTTTGGCTGAAGTGCGCGGCAAAGACGCAAACGTGGATGCGATTGTGAGCAAGGTAAGAACCAACATCGAAAATACGCGGGAAAAGCTTGCCCCGCTGAAGGATAAAAAGGTGTTGGCTGTCTGGTTCCACGAGGGCGCTTTTGTCGTCTCCCCGAAAAACGAACGGTACAACTATTTGCTCTACACCGATCTCGGGCTGGCGACACCAGACGTTGTAGAACAGGCAAAAGAGCCTGTATCGCTGACGCTTGAACAACTGGCCCAGACAGACCCCGATTATTTGTTTGTCATGGTCGACAAAAGCAGCGACCCCGGCGCAGAAGCTGCCTTTGAACAGTTGCAGCAAAAAAGCGAATGGAGCAACCTGCATGTGACCAAAGAGGGCCGCGTATACGTCAACGCCGTCAATCCGGGCTTGGCCGGGGGCACTGCCTACAGCAACCAGTCCTTCATGAACGCGATTTCCGCCCGCATGTTGAAATGATGTATAAAAGCACAAAATCGGACCATACTATACTTATCGAGCTCGGTGGTGTGTTTTCAAACAGGCTGTAGTCCCTAACGGAGGCGATGTGCCATGGATGATTTACACGATCACCTAGTGAGTAAGGAAAACCGCAACACTGCAATAAGCTTCTAACTTCACACTGGAGGTAGATGCGTCGCACGTGATGATCGGTAACACCTCAAAACTAGCGAGCTCGATATATGCCGTCTCCTTTTAGGAGGCGGTTTTATTTTGCCCATAAAAAAAAAACCTTCGCAGCAACTGCCAGCAAAGGTTTTTTCACGGACATATTTATTCTCCCAGATCAACGTTATGGTACACCTGTTGCACATCGTCCAGGTCTTCCAGCGCATCGATCATTTTTTCAAACTGGGCTTGCGCCTCTTCGTCCAGCGTTACTTCGTTTTGAGCGAGCATGGTCAGCTCCGCTACGGTAAACTCGGTAATGCCCGCTTTTTTCAGCGCTTCCTGTACAGCGTGGAACTGCTCAGGCTCGGCGTAGACGATGACAGCTCCGTCTTCGTCCAAAATGTCGCGCACATCGACTTCGGCTTCCATCAACAGCTCAAGCACTTCCTCGGCGGTTTTGCCTTCGAGGCCGAACACCGCAGTCGGGTCGAACATGTAAGCGACAGATCCGGTCACGCCCATGTTTCCGCCGTTTTTGTTGAAAGCGGCGCGCACTTCAGACGCTGTGCGGTTTACGTTGTTGGTCAAGGCGTCCACGATCACCATCGAGCCGTTCGGGCCGAAGCCTTCATAACGCAGCTCGCTGTAGCTTTCTTCCGATCCGCCCTTCGCTTTCTCGATTGCGCGGTCAATAATCGCTTTCGGTACGCTGTATGTTTTGGCACGCTCCAGGACGACCTTCAGAGCGCGGTTCGACTCTGGGTCCGGCTCGCCTTGCTTCGCCGCTACATAAATTTCCTTCCCGAACTTGGCATATACGCGACTGGTGCTCGCATCCTTCGACGCTTTTTTCTCTTTGATATTGTTCCACTTACGACCCATAAATTCCCACTCTCTTTCAACGTCACAGATTGATTGCTTGCAAGACTCCGTAGTCCATTTTCACACTCAACTATTATACCTCAATCTCGTGTTTTTTTACGAGAAAATCATTTCGAAAAGTTCATCCGCCCCTTGTTGCGGACAACTCCTCCATCGGCTAAAAAAGCACAGCCCCCCTGGATGGAGAGCTGCGCCGTGTACGACTTGCTTTCTATTTTTTCGTCAAGCCTTCGTAGATTGTCTTAATATTCCACTCCATCATTTTGATGTACGTATCGCCATCTTCGCCTGGCTTGCCGAGCGAGTCGGTAAACACTTTTCCGACGATCGGCACGCCGGTTTCCCGGGATACCATCTCCATACTGCGCGGGTCAATGCTCGTTTCCACGAACAGAGCCGGAATTTTTTTCGCGCGGATCGTATCGACTACCTGGCTGACTTGCTCAGGCGTTCCTTGGTTTTCCGAGTTGATTTCCCAAATGTAGGCGGCGTCGAAATCGTATGCTTCGCTGAAATATTTAAACGCTCCTTCGCTCGTTACGAGAACGCGCTGTTCACGCGGAATTTGATTGTATTGCTTGACTGCCTCTTCGTGCAAAGCGCGCAGCTTTTCGTTGTACGCTTTTGCATTTTGCTCGTACGTGTCCTTGTGCGCCGGGTCGACTTTGATCAGTGCGTCTCTGGCATTTTCCGCGTACTTGATGCCGTTGCGCACATCCAGCCACGCATGCGGATCTTCTTCGCTCTCTTTGCCTTTTGTCGTCAAATGCTTGGCGGCTACGCCTTCACTCATGCGGAACACGGGTGCATCTTGTCCAGACTTGCCTGCTGTGTGCATCAGCTTTTCAAACCACGAGTTTCCTGCTTCCAGATTCAAGCCGTTGTAGAACACAGCATCGGCATCCGTCGTTTTTTGCACGTCGGCTGGCAACGGATCGTATTCGTGCGGGTTCGAGCCGACCGGAGCCAAGCTGTGAATTTCCACGCGATCTCCGCCCACATTTTTCACAATGTCATACAAAATCGAATACGTTGTCACTACGTGCAGCTTTTCATTTCCAGTTTTTACCTCTTGATTGGAACTTTGCGGCGCACCGCACGCGGCGAGCAGGACGGATGAGATGAGAAAGACGAGAAACAGATTCCATTTTTTCATGACGAGTTCTCCTTTTATTTACTTCGAAAGCTCGGCTCTTTTTTGCCGCACTCGAATGGATTTCCATACAACTCCGTGCTTTTTCGAGAACAGGAAGGCCAGAAGGAACAAACCTGTCGCCACCATTACGATGGTTGCCCCCGAAGCCAGGTTGTAGGTAAAGCTGAAGTACAGGCCGATAATCGCTGAAATGACTCCGAAGCTCGCTGCCAGGAAAATCATCACCGACAGTCTGTCTGTCAGCAAATAAGCTGTCGCTGCGGGAGTAATCAGCATGGCGACCACCAGCACGATTCCCACGGTTTGCAGCGACGCTACGGTGACCATCGTCAGCAACGTCATCAGCAAATAGTGAATCAGATTGTTGCGCAGACCGTACGCCGCCGCAATCGTCGGATCGAAGGACGTCAGCAGCAGTTCCTTGAAAAACGCGTAGACGGTCACAATCACAATCACGCCGATCCCGACCGTCACCCACATGTCGGACGGTCGCACTGCCAGAACGTTCCCGAACAAAATGTGATACAGGTCCGTGCTGCTTTTCAGCATCGTAATCATGATGATTCCCAAGGCAAAAGCGGAAGTGAACAAAATTCCGATCGCCGTATCGTTTTTAATCCGGCTGTTTTGGCTGACATATCCGATCCCGATCGCTGTAAGCACCCCGGTGGCGACTGCGCCCAGGAAAAAGTTGATCCCGAAGGCATACGAGAGCGCCACCCCCGGCAAAACCGCGTGGGAGATGGCATCGCCCATCAACGACATCCCGCGCAAAATGATGAAGCTGCCAATGACCCCGCAAATGATTCCCACCACGACTGATGTAAACAATGCCTTTTGCAAAAAATCATATTGTCCGATCGCATGTAAAAATTCCATTACGCAGTTACCTCGGCCTTCTCCAGAAATTGCAGCTGATGCGCGTAAGCTTTGGACATGACTTCCCGGTTCAGCACCTCATCGACTGCTCCAAACTTGATCAGTTCCTTGTTCAAAAGCAGCAGCTGATCGAAATACGCATTCGCTTTGCTCAAGTCGTGGTGGACGACTACGATCGTTTTGTCCTGAAGCTGAAGCTCCTTCAAAATATGGATGATCGTCTCCTCGCTGGCGACGTCGATTCCGACAAACGGCTCGTCCAGAAGGAGCAATTCCGGTTTTTGCGCCAGTGCCCGGGCCAAAAATACGCGCTGCTGCTGCCCGCCTGACAACTCGCCGATCTGCCGCTTGGCGAAGTCCTCCAGTCCCACTTTTCGCAGGCACTCCATCGCCCACAACTTTTCCTTTTTTTTCGGAAATTTGAATAATCCGACGCCTGGATATGTTCCGATGAGAACCGTATCCATCACCGTGATCGGAAACGTCCAGTCGATTTGGCTTCGCTGCGGCACATAAGCGATTTTCTTGCGCACCTCGCTTACTTCTTTGCCGTAAAACAGGACGTCTCCCTTGTCTTTTCCGATCAACCCCAACATGGCTTTGATCATGGTCGATTTGCCTGCGCCGTTCGGGCCGATGATGCCCACCATGCTGCCCTGCTCAACCGCAAACGATACACCCTGCACGACCTCAACTCCAAAATAGGAAACGTGAAGCTCTCTGACTGACACAGCACTATTCATGAGATTCCCTCCAAAAATAATCAGTCGTTTTATTCTCGCTGTTGCGCTACATCATCCGCTCTGGTTGTCCCGACTCACTTATATATGCTTATACACAAAATTGTAGTTATTAACCAATAATATTCGCCATGGCAAAATAATATGCTTGTGTATAAAAATGTTTCCCTGATGCAAAATTTACTGGAAATCGTTCTCACTGTCAACCCTTAATTTCATTTTCTAGGGAATAAAGAAAAAGCACAGCCCGCATATCACGCGCTGTGCTCTTTGTTTATTCACTTTGCCATCTGTTGGTTACACCAGTTGCAGCGAAATGTATTTGACCTCCAAATATTCTTCGATTCCTTGGTGACTGCCTTCCCGGCCGAGACCGCTTTCCTTCATGCCGCCAAACGGTGCTTGCGCGACAGATGGCCCCCCGTCGTTTACCCCGACAATGCCGTATTCCAGATTTTCCGAGAACATGAATGCCCGCGTCAACGACTGGGTGAAAACGTAAGCCGCCAGTCCGTACGGTGTCGCATTCGCGCGTCTGATGACGTCCGCGTCGTCGGAGTACGTGCTGACAGGAGCAATCGGCCCGAACGTCTCCTCTTGCATGCAGAGCATTTCGTCTGTGACCTCCGAGAGCACCACAGGCTTCAAGAAATAGCCGACCGCACCTTCCAGCTCCGGATTGCCATGCAGCACAGCCCCTTTGGAGATAGCGTCGTCTACCTGCTGCCGGACTTTTTTGACCGCTCTGTCATCAATCAGCGGGCCGATCTCGACATGGTCCTCTGTGCCGACACCTACGCGCAGCGCAGCGACCGCTTCTGTCAGCCTTTGCAAAAATGGTTCTTTCACAGCCTCGTGCACGTAAATCCGGTTGGCGCAAATGCACGTTTGCCCGGCGTTTCGGAATTTGGACTGGATCAAGCCTTTGACAGCCGCTTCGAGATTCGCATCTTCTGCCACGATAAACGGCGCCAAACCGCCCAGCTCCAGAGACAGCTTTTTCACGGTGTCCGCCGCTTTTTTCATCAAGAGCTTGCCCACAGGCGTCGATCCGGTAAACGTCAGCTTTTTCACGCGAGAATCTTCCATCCAGACGTCGACCACTTCTCCCGCCCGCGAAGTAGTGACGATGTTGATCACACCTGCGGGGATGCCAGCCTCCTCGGCGCATTCCGCCAGCAACAGCGCCGTCAACGGCGTCTGTTCCGCTGGCTTGGCTACGGCCGTGCAGCCTGCGGCAAGCGCCGGAGCGAGCTTGCGCGCGATCATTGCCGCCGGAAAGTTCCACGGAGTAACCGCAGCCACGACACCGACAGGCTGCTTCTGGACGATGATCCGTTTGGAGACGGCAGACGACGGGATCGTCTCCCCGTAAATCCGCTTCGCTTCTTCCGCGTACCATTTGATGTAGCTGTTGGCATACTGCACCTCGCCCCGCGCTTCTGCAAGCGGCTTGCCCTGCTCCATCGTCATCACGTAGGCGATTTCATCGAGTCTGGCTTCAATGGCCTGATGCCAGCGCTCCAGAAGAGTGGCCCGCTCGTAAGCCGTCGTTTTCGACCAGCTTGCAAAAGCGGCTTGCGCGGCATCGACTGCCTGCTTCGCTTCTTCCGCACCTGCGTCCGGCACACTGCCAATCGTCGCGAGCGTCGCCGGATTTTGCACGATCATGCGCTTGTCAAGTGTCAGCCATGTTCCATTCACGTAAATCCCTTTGTTCCACTCTTGTTGCTTCACGCCGCTTTTTCCTCCTGTTCATTGGCTGTAAACAATTTCTCTTTTTCTCCGCGCAACCAATCTTTTCCATATAATAAAACGCACAGCAAAATTCCCGCGCCAAAAGCCATCGCTGCGCCTTTGATCACCAGAATGGCTCCGACGACTCCGGCGATCCCCAAATCGCGCTGGCTGCGCGCCTGCATCACGCCAATTCGCACGCTGACGTAGCCTTGCACGAGCAAGGTCAATGCCACTGCAACACCGAGAATCGGCTGAACGAGGCTGACGATCGGCAACAGCAGCAGACCTGTATTCGTTCCCCAGCGGAAAGAGCCTGCGCCCCCGAAAAAGGAGTTCATCGCCTGCTTGCCTTTTTTGAACCGCTCCACGACCACGACCTGCATCGCTGCCCACATCGGGCCGCACATCGTAATATCTGGTCCGATCAGGCTCATCAGCATGTTGCGTCCGCCAAAAATCATGTGCGCCCGGTCAGGATTGTAGTCGACTTTTTCATCGAGACGCACCTGGTCAGATTCGGATAACAGCGCTTTCGTTTTCAGCACATCGCCAAAGACGACAAGGTAAGTCGCGAACACCGCAGGAAGCGCCGTGATGAAAAAGGACAGCGCCGGCAGCCCCAAGCCGAAAACCGTATACTGCGACCAGAGCGTGGCGAAGTCCGGTTGGCTGAATCCCCACTGAATGTCCGGCCACTTCGCTTCCCCGAAGATCGGCGCTACGAATACCGCCAACAAAATCGCAGGCAAAATCCCCAAATTGCCGAGCAGCGCCCACAGCTTGCCTTTTTGCTTCAATCCTTCAAAATGCTTGGAAAATACGAGATAAAAGCAGAAACCGATACAAATCGCAATCGTGTACGGGAACAGGTCGAACTTCCCGCCTTTTTCAAAAATCGAGGTGATCGCGCCAATCCCCGCGCCGAGGATAATGCCTGATTTGATCGCGTTCGGCACGAAGTTGACTACCCGTTTGGCAAGCCCGGTGACGCCCAAAATAATCGATAGCAGCCCGAGCGTCAACTGGAAGGCAATCAGGGCGTACACCCGATCCGGCCCTTCGGGAAATTGCCCGACAAACAGCACGATCAACGGAATCGCAGGGGTAATCCAGCCCGGAATGACCGGATCGCCCAGCAAGTGGTGCAGCAAATACAAGAAGCCATTTAAAATGACGACAGCCAAGCCGACCTCAAACGGCATGCCAAGGTGATCGGCAAGCAACGTGATGGCGCCGAGATCGACGGCGCACATCAGCAATCCTTGCAAGTAATCAGGCCATTCAAAACGATAATGCACGAACGGCAGGCGAATTTTGAACGGGCCAGCCGGAATATACGGAGTCTCTGCACCATCTTTGCGTTGCTTCCACTTCATGTGATATCCCCCTCTTAGTAAGCTGCGCGATATATATCTTCTATGTCTTTTTTCCGCAAGGTGCGGGGATTGTTTTTCAAAAGCCGGGTCTGCTTCATCGCTTCTTCCGCCATCTCGGCAAGCGCTGTCTCAGGGATGTTGAACTCGCGCAACGACTGGGGAATTTCCACGTAACGGCACAGACGCGTCATCGCTTCGATCGCTTTTTCCGCCGCTTCATCCAGGCTCAGGCCAGTTGTATTTTCTCCGAGCGCCTGGGCGATGTCTCCCAACTTTTCCAGGCAGGCGATCTTGTTCGTGCGCATCACGTAAGGCAAAAGCAGCGAGTTGCTGACGCCGTGCGCCATGTGGAAGCGTCCGCCGAGCGGGTAAGCCAGGGCATGTACAGCTCCTACCCCTGCATTTCCGAAGGCAAGACCCGCCATCAACGCGGCTGTAATCATGGCTTCGCGCGATTCGATGTTGTCCGGGGCCGCGTACGCTTTTGGCAGGTGAACGGCGATCAGCTTCATCGCGCCAATCGCCAGCGCGTCCGTGACTGGGGAGGCAAACTTGGAAATATAAGCTTCCACTGCATGCACCAACGCATCCACGCCGCTCGCAGCGGTAACACTCGGCGGGCACGTCAGCGTCATCATCGGCGAGACGATAGCCACATCCGGCAGCAAGTAAGGGCTTACAATTCCTTTTTTTACTTGCTCCTTCGTATCAGACAAAATCGAGATATTGGTCACTTCCGAGCCTGTTCCCGCTGTGGTCGGAATCGCGATCAGCGGCAAGCCCGGCTGCTTGACCAGATTCGTGCCAAAATACTGTTCGATGCTGCCCTCATTAGTCGCCATGACCGCAGCCGCTTTCGCAATGTCGATCGCGCTTCCTCCGCCGACCGCAATCAGCCCGTCGTAGCTTCCTGCGCGAATCATGCTGACACACAGGTCGACGATTTCGATTTCCGGCTCCGGATTGACGTCCGGGAAGATGCCTGCCTTCATCGGCAAAAGCTCCTCGACTTGCGCTACCACCCCGGCCTGAATCAAAATATGGTCGGTGACGATCAGCGGACGCTGCACCCCCAGCCGGGCGACTTCCTCTGCAAGCAATGCCAGCGAATCGCGGCCTGTGACCAGCTTGTTCGCAGCAGCAAATGTAGAAATGTTCATGTTGTCACTCTCTCCCTTCTCTGTGCTGCCACTTAAAAGCAACTCCCGTGCCAAAGCCTTAAAATTCGCTGCACTCAACCTCGTTTGCTTCCGGCGAAATGGTAGATTTCCGCTCGCGAAACCACCTTTTCTCACATGTTCGTCACATTTTTCACTCTCGCTTTGCCCGGAACAAAAAGCAACCGTTTTCATCCGATCACCGATCATGTTTCAAATCAAAATACATCATATTGATTTGTTTTCGAATCAAATTGTTGTTGATTCTTGCCATCTCCCTTGTTTGTTGGACTTCAATCGGTCAAAAATGTTTTATGCTTAAAATAGTCTGTCAATTGGCAATTTTCGTTTGACAAGCTATTTGGAATAATTTACTATCAAAAGAACGCATGCGAATATCTATCGCGGATGAATATTGTGGGAGAGACTAAACTTACCGTTTAGCACCGAAGGAGCAAATCCTGACCCCCAGGACAAATCTCTCAGGTAAAAGGACCGCAATGGGACGCATCTCTGGAGAGAGCCATTGGCCACCAAAGGAGTTAAACACTCTCAGGTAAAAGGACAGAGGAAAATAGGAACCAGCCTATTTTTCCCGTTCCTTTTTTTATTGGCGAAAAATAGGATTGCTGCTAGAAATCGCTGCGCTTTCAGGGGAACAGCCACATCCCCACTCGGGCAAACAAGGAGGGAGCAACCGGAAGCAAACAGCAAAAAATAAGGACTCACTGAAAAATGTAAGCGTTTTTTCCGTTGGAAGTAACTTAATGATGTATTTATTCTGTACAGCTATGTTACTATGAGAATTATAAAGAACCATAAACTTTTGTGAAGAAAAAGTCGTCGAGCAAGTAGTTGTCTTTCCAAGTAACTGTGCAGAATCAGACAGAGAGAAAGAGGGGGATCACATGGAACAACAAAAATTGGCGAGAGGTCTGAAAAACAGACACGTTCAACTCATCGCAATCGGTGGAGCCATTGGTACCGGACTATTTCTGGGTGCGGGAAAATCCATTCACCTCGCCGGGCCATCCATTTTGTTTGCGTACCTGATTACTGGGATTATTTGCTTTTTGATCATGCGCTCGCTCGGTGAACTTCTCCTGAGCAACCTGAACTATCATTCCTTCGTCGACTTCGTAAAAGACTACCTCGGAAACATGGCTGCGTTCGTCACAGGCTGGACGTATTGGTTTTGCTGGATTTCGATTGCCATGGCCGATTTGACGGCTGTCGGCTTGTACACACAGTATTGGTTTCCGGGAGTGCCGCAATGGATGCCGGGGTTGATTGCCCTCGTAATTTTACTTTTCATGAACTTGGCAACCGTGAAGCTGTTCGGAGAAATGGAGTTTTGGTTCGCGCTGGTAAAAGTCATCGCGATTCTCGCCTTGATCGTCGTCGGTATCGTCATGATCGTCAAAGGCTTCTCTACCAACTCCGGCGCTTCCAGCTTCACGAACTTGTGGAGCCATGGCGGGATGTTCCCGAACGGAATCAACGGCTTCTTACTTTCGTTCCAGATGGTCGTCTTCGCGTTCGTCGGCATTGAGCTGGTCGGGCTGACTGCCGGAGAGACAGAAAATCCTGAGCGCGTCATTCCAAAAGCGATCAACAACATTCCGATCCGCGTCTTGCTGTTCTACGTCGGTGCGCTGATCGTGATTATGAGCATCTACCCATGGAGTGCGATCGTTCCGACAGAAAGCCCGTTCGTGCAAGTGTTTGCCGCAATCGGAATTGCTGCCGCTGCGGGAATCGTCAACTTTGTCGTACTGACCTCCGCCGCTTCGGCATGTAACAGCGCCGTCTTCAGTACAAGCCGAATGGTCTACTCTTTGGGCAGAGAACAAAACGCGCCTGCGGCCATGACCAAGCTCACGACTCGCCAAGTTCCTGCCAATGCCCTGTTCTTCTCTACCGTCGTCATTCTCATCGCCGTTGTATTGAACTACATCATGCCAGAAGGCGTCTTCACGCTGATCACGAGTGTCTCGACGGTTTGCTTCCTGTTCATCTGGGGCATTACGGTCATTTGCCACCTGAAATACCGCAAGACAAGACCAGAGCTGGCAGCGCAAAACAAATTCAAAATGCCGCTCTATCCGTTTGCCAATTACTTGATTCTCGCTTTTCTCGCGTTCATTCTCGTCGTGCTCGCACTTGCTGAAGACACGCGCGTTGCCTTGTTCATCACACCTGTCTGGTTCATCATGCTCGTGGTGATTTACAAGCTGCGCAAAGCGAAAGTCGATCAGGTCAAAATTGCCGAAAACTCGTAAGCGGTAAGCGACACAACCAAAAACCACATTCATGAACGAATGTGGCTGCATGAGTAAAACAAACATCCCGCGATGGCGTCAGGCGCTCGCGGGATGTTTTCCTATTCGTTCAACTCCGGTTCGCTGCCGATGTGCAGCTGCCACTTTTTCATCTTCTGGACGAGCGCACTTTGGCTGATCCCAAGCGCTTCTGCTGCCAGTCTGGTCGTCCGGTGCGTCTGGATCGCTTGGCTGATCATGCTGCGCTCCAGTCGTGCCACCGCATCGCGCAACGACGTCGGCTCCGCTTGCGGAAACACCTGTTGCAAAAAGCCGGGCAAATCTCCCACGTCAATCGTGTTGTGAAAAGTCGTGACAACCAGCCGCTCGACCAGGTTCGCCAGCTCCCGGATGTTCCCCGGCCAACTGTAGTTGGTCAGCCACTCGTAACACTCCAGCGTCATCGTTTTTTGCTCGTTGTACTTTTCGTTGAATTTTTCCAGATAGGACTCAAGCAGCGGGACAATCTCTTCCCGGCGCTGCCGCAGCGGTGGAACCTCGAAAGTGACGATGTTCAGCCGATAGTACAAATCCTCGCGGAACAACCCTTCCCGCACCAGCGTAGCCAAATCCCGATGAGTCGCCGTGATGATCCGCACATCTACATGTCGCACTTGCGTGGAGCCGACGCGCATGAATTTGCTTTCCTCCACGACCTTCAACAGCTTGACTTGCAGCTCCAGCGGCAAATCGCCAATCTCGTCGAGAAAAAGCGTACCGCGATGGGCGCTTTCCAAAATGCCGACCTTGCCTTGCTTGAGCGCTCCCGTAAACGCACCCGGCTCGTAGCCAAACAGCTCAGCCTCCACCAGATGGCCCGGGATTGCCGCGCAGTTCAACTCCATAAAAATTTCGTTGGCTCGACTGCTCCTGGCGTGGATGTATTTCGCAATCATGCTTTTCCCTACACCCGTCTCGCCCTGCAACAAAATTTTTGCATCTGTCTTGGCGACTTTGTCAGCCAGGCGGAAAAGCGAGCGCGTCGCTGGCCCGAGCACAACATCTTCCAGCCCCATCTGATCGGCAGGGGGCACATCGCTTTGCAGCAGCTTTTGACTATCCAGCTCGTGCTTCAAGCGAATCAGCTCGGTGATGTCCCGGACACTGCTGATGATGTATAAAATCTCGCCTGCGGACGACAGCACAGGCGTCGCGGAAACGATGATTTTGCGGCTGTTGCGTATCGTCTGGATCAGCGTCACGGGCCTTCGCGTGCGGATCGTCTCCAGCGAAGCGGACACGGAGATCATGCCTTGCTTGATCAAATCGCCCATATGCTTGCCGATGACCTCTTCTTCGCGAATCCCGGTAATGCGCTGGTACGCCTGGTTGATGAACAAAGTAATGCCTGCTCCGTCTGTAATGTACACGCCGTCATACAGCGCATTAAACACGATTTGGCAAATCGGACTCTCGAAAAAAGCGTGAAGCTGCGCCTGCGAGCTTGCCTGCCGCTTTCGATCCGGCAAGCTCACTTCCGGCACCACGTACTCGACAATCGGCCGCGTCAATTCCCCGCGATGAATCGCATGGGCGATCGCTTCTACCGTCAAATAGCCGATAAATTCGTCTTCTTCACTGTATACTTCCTGCACTTCGTTCCGGTCTGGCGTAAAATGGGCGACGGCTTCCTCGACCGTCATCGTTGGACGCAATGGATGCATGTGCGATTCTCTCCCGGATGTCATGACCTGATCTCGCTCTCTTCAAATGGTTCCAATATTCCTTCGATCTTTATTCCTTGCTTGCGTTTGAGAAAAGCCATAAAAGGAAAATAAGAAATAAGACTGATAACCGCGGCGCCAAAAGTATAGACGATGACAGTGCCTGCCGCATTCGCCAGGCCGGCAAGCAAGCTGTCCCACATGCCGCTTGCTCCTGAATGTCCCTCTGTGGCACGCATCAAAAACAGAAAAAGCAGTTGAACAAGTCCGATCAAGAGACCCAGTGAAAAACCGGCTCCCACACATAGTTTGAGGTAGGAAGATATTTTCAAGTATTTCACTTTCCATACGGTGTACATGACTGTCACCCCTTCCTCTCTATTTTACTAGATGAATCGGGAGCAAGCCGCGCTTTTTCCGGAAGATTTTGAGATTTGTGTTGTAAAATGAAAACAACCTACATCACAGATTGCGAGGTCGTTCATGAAAACTTTTCACGTCAGCCATGCCCGAAAACTGACCATTCTCATCCTCCTGATCATCGTGGTCGCCTTCTCCCTGTCCGGCTACATCATGCGCTCCCAAACCAACCGGATCATGAAAGTCGAGATTGAGAACAAGCTGACCCTGCAAAGCCAGGCTCTGGCCGAACGGATGGACGCTTTCTTTGCGCAAAAAGCGTTGCTGATCAGGCAAATGAGCACCAACCAGGCAATCTTGCGCTACCTGCAAACCGTGCAGACGCGAGAGCATGCCTTCACCAGCCCGCATTACTTGGACGTAGCGACCGCATTGGACGGCATCCAGCGGCTGGACCACAACCTGGGCCTTGTATGGGTTTCCAGCAATGCGGGCAACTTCACGATCGGCAACACCGACACGCTCTCAGGAAAAGACTGGTCGCTCACCAAACGCCCCTGGTATCCAGACGCCGTCCGTTCCAATGACGTCGTTTTTTCCGAGCCGTACGCCGATTATCTCACGAAAAAAATGGTGACCAGCGGCACCATGAAGATTGAGGAAAACGAAAGGCTGCTGGGCTTCGTCGCCATCGATATTTTGCTCGACGACATTCCGCAAATGCTCGGCACGTACCCGATCGGGGAATCGGGCTACGCCATCCTGGTTTCCAAAGACGGAACGATCATGTACCATCCGAATCCGGAGCTTGTCAGCCGGCACAAGCTGACGGAACAACCAGGCGATCTGGCCAAAATCGGACAAAGCATGGTCGCTGGACAAAAAGGGTTGCAACTCGTCTCCATCGACGGCAACAACTATTACATCGGCTACTCCCCTGTCTCTTCCACGGGCTGGTCTGTCGCAGCCGTACTGCCTGCCAGCGAAGCGCTAGGACAATTGAACTCTGTACAAGACTTGTCCAGCCTGATTACCAAAGTTTCCATTTTCGTTCTGGTCAGTCTGCTCTCGCTTTTGCTGCACTTCATGTTAAAGGAACAGCGGCGGATTCAGGCCGAACTGCGGGCAGCCAAAGAAGAAGCGGAGGAAGCGAGCAAGGCGAAAACCGACTTTTTGGCGCGGATGAGTCACGAAATCCGCACCCCGCTCAACGGGATCATCGGACTGTCCCAACTGATGCAGAAAACGGTGATGACGGTGATGCAAAAAGATTACTTGGACAAGGTGCTGTCTTCCTCCCAAGTATTGCTCCGCCTCATTAACGAGATTCTCGACTTTTCCAAGATCGAGGCTGGCAAGCTGGAGCTGGAAAAGGCAAGCTTTGACCTCGACGATTTTGTCCGGCGGCTCTCGCACATGCTGAGCATTTACCTCGGGACGAAGCAAATCGAAATCATTCTCGATCTGCCGCCGAAAATGTTGCCCAAACTGATCGGGGACCAGCATCGGCTCGAGCAAGTGTTGCTCAATCTGTGCCACAACGCCATCAAGTTTACCGAGCAAGGATACGTCTCTGTGCGAATCACGCTGGAAAAAGAAGAAGGACGACTGCTGTACTTGCATTTTGCCGTAGAGGATACAGGCATCGGCATGTCGGAAGATCAGCTCGGCAAGCTGTTTGAACCGTTCACACAGGCAGATGGCACGACGAGCAGAAAATACGGCGGCACCGGACTTGGTCTGGTCATCTCGCGCAGCCTTGTCGAGATGATGGGCGCCACTCTCGAAGTGACTAGCGCAATCGGCAAAGGAAGCTGCTTCTCCTTCACCCTCCCGTTTGAACACGCGCCCTGGCGGGAAAGCGAAAGCCCTGGCTCCATGCTGCCACCAGGCTACGAAGGCCAGCGTGTCCTGATTGTGGAAAATCACGACAAAATGCGAAGCAGCATGGCTGACATGTTGTTTGGCTTAAACTTTTCGCCTATTTGCGTCGCCACCTGGCGAGAGGCTTTCGAGCTGTTGGAACACGCTGAAGCGCACAACCCGTTTCGCTTTGTGTTCGTCGACATGGAAGCGGAAGACATGTACGGCGTAGAATCGTTGCAGCGGCTGCACGCGCTCGCCGAGCTATGCGACGCAGCGACGATTGCCATGACGACAGAGTACGGCCGCGACGAGCTGGCCTCCCTGGAGGAATCCGCCCAGCCTGACGCTGTTCTGATCAAGCCGATTAACCGGATGGATGTAGCGCGCGCGATACTGGGGGCACAGGAGCACAAGGAAACACATGTGACCGAGACTTTGCAGAAGCCGCAGTCCGCTCCTTACGAAAACGTCCTCTTCCCCGGATATCGCGGCAAAATTTTGCTGGCAGAGGACAACGAGATCAATCAGCTGGTAGCGGTAGAGTTCCTCCGGCGCGAAGGTTACGCTGTGACCGTTGCCAAAAACGGGCAAGAAGTGCTGGAGCTTTTGGAGACGAGAAAATGGGACCTGATTCTCATGGATGTCCACATGCCGGAGATGGACGGTTGTGAAGCGACGATCCGCATCCGCCAGCACAAACAGTACGCCAGCCTGCCCATTATTGCGATGACGGCGAGCGTCATTAAAGCCGAACACGACAATTGCTACCGTTCGGGGATGAACGGCGTCATTACCAAGCCGATTCATTTGGGCGAGATGAAGGAAACATTGAAGCGAGCAATTCCCGTACCTTGTCTGGATGTCTCGCTCGCACTGGAGCGACTGGATGGAAAAATCCCGATATACACGCAAATTCTCCGTTCATTCTCTAAAGAATATTCGGATTTTACAACAAACCTCCAAACGGCGTTTCTCGCAGGAAACTTCCAGGAAGCAAGAAGAATGATTCACACTCTCAGTGGTGTTGCGGGAAATTTGTCTGCACAAAGATTGCTTCTTTTATCAAGAAAAATGGAGGCGCAGCTTTCTGCTTCTGTAAATCCGAACGATTATCAAGAATTTATGAGCGAGCTGGAATGGCAGTTGAACGAAGTGTTAGCGTTAGCAAACGAATGGCAAGAAACTCTGGCAATCTCCTAACATTTTTTTAGCATTTTTCATGAAATTAGGTCCATTCTCCTCGCTTTTTTGCTAAAATATGAGAAAAGTATTAGGAAAAAACGAAAAATTGCTAGCTCTTTCCCATTTTTACGAATAACTTTCTCCCAGAAAGAGTGAGGAATCTGATGTACAACCTATTGATTATCGAAGACGATCAGATTATGGGCGAAATGCTGGCCATGTATTTAACCGAAGAAGGCTATTCTGTAAAAATAGCGGATCATGGACAGAAAGGCTTGGACATGGCGCAATCATTTGCTCCGGATGTCATCCTCGTGGACATGATTCTGCCGGATATGAGCGGTACCAGGATATGCAGCGAGCTGCGCACCTTTTCCGTTGCTCCCATCCTGATTGTCTCGATGAAGACAGACGTATCCGATCGCGTAGAGGCTTTGCAAGCTGGAGCGGACGATTATATTTGCAAGCCTTTTTCCTTGCGAGAGATTTCCGCAAAAATCGGAGCCATGATCAGACGAACCCACCAATACCAACAGCCTGCTGCCCCAGAAAGCGGGGAACAGGCTGACACAGCAGTCGCGAGTTCCGAGAATACTTTCCTGCTCGATTTGGAGCGCAGGGCGATCTTTGTCAATCAGTTTCACGTCGAAACGACTTTTTCCGAATTTGAGATTATGCGTCTGTTCATTACAAATGAGGGAAAAGTATTCAGTCGGGAGGAATTGCTCTACGAACTGCGCGGTTTCGATTCTTTTGTGACAGATCGGGCCATCGATGTTCACATCGCCAACCTGCGCAAAAAAATCGAAGACAATCCGAAGGAACCGAAATACATCCGCACCGTTTGGGGTGTAGGATACAAGTTCGTTTCTAAAAACTAGCAGACAAATGGCATCGTCTCCTGCGAGATGGTGCTATTTTTTTGAGATTATTTCACACTATCCTAATACATAGACAGAAACTTATCTAATACATCCCGTGCATAATCAATCCCAGAAGAAATGGACGCAAAATGGAGGGTAAATAAAACATGGAGTTTACATCGTTACTGACGAGCGAGGATCTGGAGCACAAGCTGAGACTGGCCAATGATTTGCAAGAAGCAGTACGGCTTGAACAGCTGACTTTGCATTACCAACCGCAGTTCGAAACCGTCTCTGGCAACGTACGCGGTTTTGAAGCTTTGCTCAGATGGCACCATCCGCTCTTCGGACCGATCTCCCCTACGGAATTTATCCCGCTCGCCGAAGAGATCGGACTGATTTATTCCATCGGTGACTGGGTCATCCAGACCGCTTGCCAAAAAAACAAGCAAATTCAAGAAAAGTACATGCCCACTTCCGTCATGTCAGTCAACATCTCGGGCCTGCAATTGCAAGACTCTCTCTTCTTCGATCGGGTATGCGGCATTTTGCAGAAAACAGCTCTCTCCCCTCAATCATTGGAGCTGGAATTGACAGAACGGGACAGAATCTCGCTCAAGGACAGACGGATCGATACTTTGAAAAAATTCGCTAACCACGGCATCAAAATCGTATTGGATGATTTCGGGACGGAATACTCCTCGCTTGAATACATCACGACTCTCCCCCTCTCAACTATTAAAGTCGATCGGTCATTTGTCGCTCATATTGCCAATCATTATGAAGGAACGGTACTCGTCGAATGGATCATTTCACTGGCGCGCAAACTGGGGCTCACTGTCGTCGCTGAAGGCATCGAGACGTTTGAACAGCTCCACAGCCTGCAAAAGTGGAAATGTGATTTTGTGCAAGGCTTTCTGATCAGCAAACCGTTGCACGAAAGCGAGTTGCCCCTGTTTTTCCGCAAAGTAGAATGGAAGCAGGAAAACAAGTTTCTGCATACATGATGAAAAAGCTTCGGTTACCGAACCGAAGGCACCCTCCTCTCATTCAACCAGCTTTACCAATCGGCACAGATCATAGAGAGCATGGATTCCGCGCATTTGCCAGCAGTTGACCCGATGCAAATACTGCAAGGAGTCCGTGGCGATTTTTCTCGCCTCTAAAACATCGTCTTCCCTCATGTGAGCAATGGCATTTTTCAGCTCTACAACCGTTGGCGAATACACCTGCGCGCGCAACGCTTGCAAAAGCATAATTTTTCGGATATGCGAGCGATTGAACAACCGATAGCCATTTTGCGGATCGCGCGTGGTTGTAATCAGCCCTGTTTTCTCCCAATGACGAATCGTCGAGCTGGGAAGCCCTGTTTTTCGGGAAGCTTCCTTGATCGTCAGCCACGCTTCGCCAGATTCTGCTTGCGTTTGCTTGCCATCCAGCTCGCAGAACATCCGCATGTTGCTTTCTGCCAGTTGCTTGTCCCGTTGCAAAAGGGCTTGCACCTCATTCACGCGCCATAGCGCCGCATCGAGCTGCCTTGCTTGAACGTTCCGCACAACTTCCGCAGTCACCTCCATCCCGAACCCGGGCGACATAGCCTGTATACAAGTAAAATAGGCAACGTGCTCGGCGGTATACAAACGATAGCCGCCCGCAGACCGTTCCACTGGCGGAACAAGTCCTTGCGCTTCGTAGTTGCGCAAGGCGCTTGTGCTCAGCTTCAATTTTCGCGCAATGTCAATCGGCCGCATTTTTCCGTGGACCCCTCTCTTCATTTGTTCCAGGTTTAAAGCCCGCTTATAACGTTTGAGCAACTCTCCCCTATTTATTCAACAAAACTTCTGACCAAACCTTCGAATTAGCATCCATGTTGTAAGATGAAAAGGAAAAATGTCCTCGTTAGTGATGCGCATATCGAAGGAGGGGTTTCCCATCGTCTTTGACCTGTTGGAAATGGAATTTGAACGCCAAGTTACCAATCTCGTTGCAAAAGGGTATCCTGGCATTGCCCGGATGACAGAGAGCGCATTCCGCAAGCAACTGGAACCGTTGAAGGACAAAGCAGCCTCGCTTCCTCCGTGGACGAATGAGACGGAACTGCCTGAAGGCTATGCTCCTTTTGCCCTCGTCGTAAAAAGCGAGTGGGTCGACAGCAGCCGTGCCATCCAACTCGTGGAGCGCCAGAAAAAGGCAGGCTTTAGCGTCATGGATGAGCAGGATATGTGCCGCTTCAAGCCGATCGATGGAATCGCGTTGCCTGCCGGAGTCGCCTATCTTTTGGCTGACATTGATACCGGACGACAAACGCTCAACGTCACGCCGAACGACGCCCTGCCCCGCCTTTTGGCCCAAGGGCGCTCTCCGCTTACTCTGGAGGAAGGCATTGCCCTCGTTACCCACTTTCCTGAGCTGTTGAAAAAGAACAACGGTTTTTCCCTGCTCGGCTCCCGTTGTGGCGATCGGCGCGTAACGGCCCTGTGGATCAGTCAAGGCAAGCCGAAGCTCGGATGGTGCTGGGCAGGTAACCCGCATACGTGGCTAGGCTCAGCCTCATGTCTGGAGCGCATAGGAACGGACAACATCGCAAACGAAAAAAACTTGAAGGCAGCTTTAAGGTTTGCTCCCACAACAGCTAACGGTTTTACTTTAGCGTAACTCCGTTGATGACGTGCGCTTCCACCTGGGCAATGCTTTTTCGCTACTGTCTCGTGCGGAACTCCCACAAGGCTGCGCAGTTCATCTGCATCGGTCGCAAGCGCCTTTTGCAGCTGCTCAGCCCGCATTTTCCGACCTCCATCACGAACCGGACTGGATCGCTACACGCCAAGAGCGCTTGGGAACGATTCTCCTTTGTTGCTTCCATCTTCTCGGCCACACTCGGCGAATGCAAGAAAACCGCGATGCGCGATGTGCTTTTCGCAAGCGATTATTTCCAGCGAAAAAAGGGGGATGCCTCATGCATCCCCCTTTTGCTATACCATCATTTTGCAAATATCGTTCGTGAACGCGACCGGATCTTCAATCGGCAAGCCTTCGATCAGCAGCGCCTGATGGTAAAGCACCGCTGTGTACAAATTCACTTTTTCCTTGTCTTGACCGAAAGCGGCCTTCAGCGACTGGAACACGTCATGGTTCACGTTGATCTCCAGCACCTTTTGCGCTTTCACGCCTTGGCTGTTCGGCATGGCGTTCAGCACTTTTTCCATCTCGATCGTGACATCGCCTTCTGTCGACAGGCAGACTGGATGGGATTTGAGACGCTTGGATGCTTTTACGCTTGCGACTTTGCCTTCGAGCAGGCTCTTCATGTAAGCGAACAGCTCCTGGTTGTCTTCATTTTCAGCGTCTGCCGCCTTGTCCTGCTCGTCCGGTTCAATTCCCAGATCGGCGCTGGAGACGGAACGGAACTCCTTGTCTTTGTAGGTGCGCAGCATCTTGATCGCGAACTCGTCGATATCCTCTGTGAAGTAAAGGATTTCATAGCCTTTGTCGGATACCAGCTCGGTTTGCGGCAGTTTTTCGATGCGCTCGTTGGATTCCCCTGTCGCATAGTAGATGTACTTCTGGTCTTCCGGCATTCTCTCGACGTACTCGGCCAGCGTCACCAGCTTTTTCTCTTTGGAAGAGTAGAACATGAGCAAGTCCTGAAGCGTGTCCTTGTGTGTGCCAAAATCGCTGTATACGCCGTATTTCAGCTGTCTGCCGAACGCTTCGTAAAACTTTTCGTACTTCTCCCGCTCATTTTTTTGCATGCTTTGCAGTTGGCCCTTGATTTTGCTGGAGATGTTTTTCGCGATCAGCTTCAACTGGCGGTCATGCTGCAGCATTTCCCTGGAAATGTTGAGAGACAGGCTTTCCGAATCGACCATCCCTTTGACGAAGCTGAAGTAATCTGGCAGCAGGTCAGCACATTTGTTCATGATCAGTACACCATTGGCGTACAGCTCCAGACCTTTTTCATACTCTTTGGAGTAGTAGTCGAACGGAATGCTTTCCGGGATGTACAAAATCGCCTGATAGACGACCGCTCCATCCGCGCTGACGTGAACGTGCGCAAGCGGCTTGTCGAAACCGTAATGCTTGCTTACATAAAACTGTTCGTAGTCTTCGTCAGTCAGCTCGTTTTTGTTCTTGCGCCAGATCGGCACCATGCTGTTGACCGTCTGCTCTTCTTGCACTTCCTCAAACTCGCTGTCGCTGCCTTCTTTCGGCTGATGCTTCGTCACGTCCATCTTGATCGGGTAGCGAATGAAGTCCGAGTATTTTTTGATAATCGCCTTCAAGCGATACTCTTCCAGAAACTCATCGTAGCGTTCTTCTTCCGTATTCTCTTTGATTTTGAGAGTGATCGTGGTGCCGACCTCATCTTTTGCATAAGGCTCGATGGTATAGCCATCGGTTCCGCTGGATTGCCACTTGTAGCCTGTGTCTGCTCCCAGCGCTTTGCTCGTGACCGTTACGACGTCAGCGACCATGAAGGCAGAGTAGAAGCCCACCCCGAATTGCCCGATAATATTGTAGCCGTCTTTGGCATCGTTTTCTTTTTTGAAGGCAAGGGAACCGCTTTTGGCGATCACGCCCAGGTTGTTTTCCAGCTCTTCAGCGGTCATGCCGATTCCCGTATCGGTAATCGTCAATTCGCGGGCAGCCTTGTCCACGCTAATTTTAATGAAGTAATTGTCTTTATCGAACACCAGCTGATCATCCGTCAGCGAGCGGTAATAGATTTTGTCAATCGCATCGCTTGCGTTGGAAATCAGCTCACGCAGGAAAATCTCTTTTTGCGTGTAAATGGAGTGGATCATCATTTCCAACAGTCGCGTCGATTCAGCCTGAAACTGCTTTTTTTCCATCGGCCATTCTCCCTTCTATTTTGCCACACACAATTGTTAGCACTCTCACCGCGAGAGTGCTATCCACTATTTTTTATAACAGTCCTAGATTTTTCTGTCAATATACCGCCCCTGTTTTTTGTAAATTATTCCCTGAACGCCGCACACGCTTTTTGCCCAAAAGACCAAAAGAAAAAGGACCATCGTTCTCAATGGTCCCTTCTCTCTTTCCCTACTCTGCTTTTGCATGAGCCGCATACGCTTCGGCTGCGATCGCCAGAAAATAGGCAAGTCCTGTCTGCTGCCCCTCCAGCATCTGCAAATGGAAGTCGTCTTGCAGGAAAAACCGAGTCTGCCCGGCAAACTCGTACGGAGTAAGCGAATGCCCGTGCTCATGCATGAAACGCAGATGTTCCCCGATCAACTGATGCAGCTTCGCATCCGTATGCTTGACTCCATCGCGCAATGCGGCAGCCATCTGCGCCATGAACCGTTCGGCTTCCTGCGCTTGTTCATTCATCTTCGCCACGTCGATGGAAGCTTCCTGTGCCAGATCGTATCCGTACGTTTCCTGCAAATGCTCGCTTTGCTCCTGCAGGGCTGCTCTCCACTCTTCCTCACTGCTAAACCCTTGAAACATCGCTTGGTTATCCATTCCTTTTCCTCCTCGCAGGCACGCCAGCGTTTTTTGCAGCGTGCGTATGACCTCTTCCAACCTGCTTTGTCGGGCCAAGAGCAGCTGTTCCTGTTCTTGCAACACAAGCTCTCGCTCCGGCTCTCCATCAAGCAGCTCGCGAATTTTTTGCAGCGGAAAATCCAGTTCGCGGTAAAACAAAATTTGCTGCAAACGCGCAAGCTCTTTGTCGCCGTACAGCCGATAGCCCGCTTCACTGATCTCGCCCGGAATGAGCAGGCCAATCCGGTGGTAATGGTGCAACGTCTTGATCGTCACGCGGGAAAGCTCCGCTACTTCCTTAACTGTGTACAGCACGCTGTCCGCCCTCCTTTCTCCTCTAGTGTAAAGACTCCCCTAAGCGGAGAGTCCAGCGTTTTTTTCATGAAGGATTGTAATATGAAGTG
>NZ_DOTK01000008.1:0-70610 GCF_003521185.1 Brevibacillus sp. | reverse complement strand
TCTACCCAAAGGGGAGCATATCAGGCTCTCAAGGTCTTTTTCTTTTTCGATGCTGTTCCTCGGCGCCAGGCTGCCCATCTGTTTGAGCGTCCGCCTGCTCGCTCGGCCATGCTACTGTAAAAGTCGTTCCTTTTCCCGGCTCGCTCTCCACGGAAATGGTCGCCTCGTGCATCTCCACAATTTTTTTGACGATGGACAGTCCAAGACCGCTTCCGCCTGTTGTGCGATTGCGCGACTTGTCTTCCTTAAAAAACCGCTCAAAAATGCGTTCGAGATTTTCTTTGGCGATGCCGATCCCCGTATCGGAAATGCGCACCTGTACAGCGCCCTGCTGCTCGTGCAGTGCGACGCGAATCTGCCCGCCCGGCTCGGTGAACTTGATGCTGTTGGCAAGCAGATTGTTCCACACCTGGCTCATCATGTCCTCGTCAGCCACGATGTACACCTTTTCCAGATCAAGCTCCATTTCAATTTCTTTGTCCAGCCATTGCGGCTCGCAAGCCAAAATGATTTGTTGCAACTGCTGATCGAGACGATAGCGCTTGCGTTCAAACGGGTGATGCTTGCCCTCCAGCGAGGTCAGCTTCAACAAGTTGTCGCTGATTTTGGACAAGCGGTTGCTTTCCGTTTCGATGATCTCCAAGTAATGTTGACGCTCTTCGGCGCTCAGGCTGTCGTTTTGCAGGGCGCGGGCGAAGCCGCGAATCGAAGTCAGCGGCGACTGGATTTCATGCGAGACATTGGAAATGAACTCTTGGCGCATGTTCTCCATTTCCTGCAATTGCTCCGCCATGTGATTGATGCCCGCCACGAGTTGCCCCCACTCCCGCTCCACTTTGAAATCCAGATTCACGTTGAAATCTCCTTTGGCAATCCGTCTTAACGCATCGATCAGCAATTGAAACAGCTCCAGATGTCGCGGACGGACAAAGCGAGAAATCACAGACGCTATGAGAATAAACAAAACGAAGCTGAGGAAAGAGCTGACTACTGCTCGAATAAATTCGCTCTGCGTAAGTCCGGCATAGTGGAAAACGAAACCGGTCGCCCAATACGCCCCAGCCCCGCAGGCGATGAGCAAAGCCACCAGCCCGACCAGAAACAGCAGTTTCAGAACGATAAACTTGCGACTGGAATGGGACAAATGGTTCGGCATTTGTTTTGGCTGTTTCATTTGTCCAGCTCCAGTCGATAACCGAGGCCACGGACGGTGCGGATGCGAAAGCCGTACTCCCCTTCCGGAAAACGCTCGCGCAGCCGATTGATGTGCACGTCGACGGTGCGTTCGTTGCCTTCAAAATCGTAGCCCCAGATTTGCTCGATCAACTGCTCGCGCGGAATCGTCTGCCCCGGATAGCTCGCCAGCTTGAACAACAGTTCAAACTCTTTCAACGGAATCGTCCACGCCTTGTCCTGACACGCAATCTCGAACGTCTTGCGATCCAACTGCAAAAGCCCTGCCTGTACTTTGTGGGAGGCGGCGATTTTGTAGCGCTTGAGCAGCGCTTTTACCCGCACAGCCAGTTCTGCCGGCTCAAACGGCTTGACGAGATAATCGTCCGTTCCGAGTTCGAAGCCTTTGACTTTTTGTGCCGTCTCTCCTTTGGCCGTCAGCATGAGCAGCGGGGTATCGTAATGCTCACGCAATTGTCGGCACAGCTCCCAGCCGTCCATCTGCGGCATCATAATATCGAGGATGACCAGATCGGCACCGGGCGATTCCATTTTTTTCAGCGCCTCGACGCCATTTTCCGCTTCCACGACCTCGAAGCCCTCGTTGCGCAAAAAGACGCGGACAAGCTCACGAATGTGCGGATCATCGTCCACTACCATAATTTTCGTCATGTCGCCTGCACCTTCTCCTTCATCAGCAATTGCTGGCTAGCCAGCTCCTTGTACATGTCGTGCGATTCAAACAGTTGTTCGTGCGTTCCCATTCCGGTTATTTTGCCTTTTTCCAGGAAGATGATCTGATCCGCGTCCACCACGGTAGACAGTCGGTGGGCAATCACGAGAGTCGTGCGCCCCTTCATCAAGTTTTGCAATGCTTGCTGAACGATGATTTCCGACTTGCTGTCGAGGCTTGAGGTCGCTTCATCCAGCATCAAAATTTGCGGATCGCGCAGCAGGGCGCGGGCAATCCCGATGCGTTGGCGCTGTCCTCCCGACAGCTTGACGCCTCGCTCTCCTACTTGAGTGTCGTAGCCATCAGGCAATTCGTCAATAAACTGGTCCGCGTACGCCATCGCCGCCGCTTGTTTCAGTTCTGCTTCGCTAATCGGGCGGGAAATGCCGTAGCAAATATTTTCCCGGATCGTCCCTGCAATCAAAGGGCTTTCCTGGGAGACGTAGCCGATCTTGCTGCGCCATGATGCCAGCGAAAACGTATCGATCGGATCATGTCCCAAGCGAATTTCGCCTTCTGCTGGCTGATAAAACCGTTCCAGCAAGGCGAACAGCGTCGTTTTGCCGCTTCCGCTCGGCCCGACAATCGCCGTCACTTTTCCCGCCGAAATCGTGAAGCTGACCTGATCGAGAATGCGCTCCCCGTTTTCGTAGGCAAAGCCCACTTTGTCCAGCTGGATCGGCAGCGCTGCATTTTCCAGTGTGCGACCTGTCTCGTGATCTTCCTCCGGTTCCTCCAATGTAGCTATGATTCGCTCTGTTGCGCCCATTGCCTTTTGCAGTTGGGTAAAAAATTGGGTAAACTGCCCCAGCGGCATGATGATCTGAACGAGGTACAAAATAAACGCGACAAGTTCGCCAGCGCTCAGAGCACCAGTCGCAACGCGCATCCCGCCGTAGCCCATGATCACGACGAGCAACACCATCAAAACGAACGAGATCAACGGCCCGATCATCGCCTGCACGCGGCCTTCTTTCAGCCCGTAACGGAACAGGTTGCCAATCCCCCGGCTTCCGGCTGCGTACTCATGCGGCTCGGCGTTTTGCGCCTTGACCAGCCGCACCTCGGACAAGACTTGATTCATGACCGTGGTAAAGCTCGCTGTCTCATCTTGCAGCCCTTTGGAGATTTTGTACATTTGCCGGCCTAACGGGACGAGAATCGCGATGGACAGCGGGACGGCGATCAGCATCGTCAGCGTCATTTGCCAATCGAGGTACAACAGCGTTGCCACCGATCCGATGATGGCGATAATTCCGGTAAAAAAGTTGGCGAGGTGCTCGCTGATCAGTCCTCTGACAACCCCGGTGTCGTTCGTCATCCGGCTGATCGTTTCTCCCGTGCGATGGTTGTCATAATAAGCGACGGGCAGGACGAGCAGTTTTTTCCACAAGCGCTCACGCAGCGCAGCCACAATGCTCTGGCCGACGTGATTCAACAAGTAAATGGACAAGCCGCTGGCAATGGCTTGCGCGACGAAAGCAATCATCAACAGCGCAATTTGCCCCTGGCTGATCGTCGAAAGGGTGAAGCTGTCGACGAGGTCTTTCGTAAACATCGGAATGACCAGACTGACCACAGTCGTCGCGATGCTCATAAACAAGGCGATGCCGAGCTTCATTTTGGACGGCTTCGTTGCCTTGATGAGTTGATAAAAAGGTCGCCAATTTCCCAATCCGGGTCGTTGGTTGGTCGTTTGTTCTTTCATATAGCTGACTCCTCTGCTTGTTTTTCGTGACAAGTGATACGATAACGGATGAATGTAAACGAAATATAAACGGGATAATACATGAAGTCTGGATATTTTTCCTTCATTAAATACAACGGGAAACATACCGGTTTGTTTTTTCTCCCATCATTTTTGTATATAAATGATGAATTTGGGGTAGAAGCCGGGAAACAAATCGAGTATAATAAGTTCGTAATAAGGAAACGAAACTGCGTTTCACCAGATGAAACCCCAAGTTACAATAGGGAGGTTGTATACATTGGCTAAACAAGATGCTTACAAAGTGAAATCTTCCCTGCAAGTAGGCGACAAGTCTTTCGCGTACTATCGCCTGCAAGGATTGGAAGAACAAGGACTCGGCGATGTTTCCAAACTGCCGTTCTCCATTAAAGTTTTGCTTGAGGCTGCTGTACGTCAGTTCGATGGCCGTGCGATCACCAAAGAACACGTACAACAACTGGCGACCTGGACAAAAGGCCGCGACGAAAACCAAGAAGTACCACTCATGCCAGCTCGTATCGTCCTGCAAGACTTCACAGGCGTACCTGCTGTCGTTGACTTGGCAGCGATGCGTATCGCGATGAAGCGCGCTGGTGGAGATCCAAAACGAATCAACCCGCTCGTGCCTGTTGATCTCGTAATCGACCACTCCGTAATGGTTGACGATTTCGGTAATGCAGCAGCTCTGGACAACAACATGAAGCTCGAATTTGAACGCAACCAAGAGCGCTACCGTTTCCTGCGTTGGGCGCAAACAGCGTTTGACAACTTCCGTGCTGTTCCTCCAGCTACTGGTATCGTTCACCAAGTAAACCTGGAGTACTTGGCAACTGTTATCGCTACTCGCGAAGTAGATGGCGAACTCGTTGCTTTCCCTGACTCTCTGGTAGGTACTGACTCCCACACCACTATGATCAACGGTCTTGGTGTTCTTGGTTGGGGTGTCGGTGGTATCGAGGCAGAAGCAGGAATGCTCGGTCAACCTCTGTACTTCGTAACACCAGAAGTTGTCGGCTTCAAACTGACTGGCACCCTGAATGCTGGTGCAACAGCAACTGACCTCGCCCTGACTGTTACGCAAATGCTGCGTAAAAAAGGTGTGGTAGGTAAATTCGTGGAGTTCTACGGCCCTGGCCTGTCCAACATCTCGCTGGCTGACCGCGCTACCGTAGCAAACATGGCTCCTGAGTACGGCGCTACAATGGGCTTCTTCCCTGTAGATGCGGAGACACTCAACTACATGCGTCAAACTGGTCGTGAAGAAGACCTGATCTCTCTGGTAGAAACTTACACCAAAGCACAAGGTCTGTTCCGTACCGACGACACTCCAGACCCAGTCTTCTCCGAAACATTGGAACTGGATTTGTCCACTGTCGTACCAAGCTTGGCTGGTCCAAAACGCCCGCAAGACCGCGTAGAGCTGACTGCTATGAAGGAATCCTTCAACAACAGCCTCCGTACGCCAATCGACAAAGGCGGATTTGGTCTTTCCGAAGAGAAAATCGCAGCAAGCGCACCAGTTGCTTATCCAAACGGTGAAACCGCTACGCTGAAAACAGGTGCTGTCGTGATCGCAGCGATTACTTCCTGTACCAATACATCAAATCCTAGCGTAATGCTGGGTGCAGGTATCCTGGCGAAAAAAGCAGTGGAAAAAGGTTTGAAAAAGCCTCCTTTCGTGAAAAGCTCCCTGGCTCCAGGTTCCCGCGTCGTAACGCAATA
Organism: Brevibacillus sp.; assembly: GCF_003521185.1. Classification (NCBI taxonomy): domain Bacteria; kingdom Bacillati; phylum Bacillota; class Bacilli; order Caryophanales; family Paenibacillaceae; genus Brevibacillus; species Brevibacillus sp. The sequence continues at coordinate 65,253 of NZ_DOTK01000008.1, read as the reverse complement.
CCTGACTGACGCTGGTCTGATTGATTCTTTGGATGCGATCGGATTCAACGTAGTCGGCTACGGTTGCACCACTTGCATCGGTAACTCCGGTCCATTGCCGGAAGAAACCAGCAAAGCAATCGCTGACGAAGACCTGACAGTAGCAGCTGTTCTGTCCGGTAACCGTAACTTCGAAGGACGTATCCATGCACAGGTAAAAGCGAACTACCTCGCTTCTCCTCCATTGGTTATCGCCTACGCACTGGCTGGTACTGTAGACATCGACCTGACTACAGAACCAATCGGTACTGGCAAAGACGGAGAGCCTGTTTACCTGAAAGACATCTGGCCAACTCCACAAGAAATCTCGGAAGCAATGGGCAAAGCAATGAACCCAGACCTGTTCCGTGCCGAGTACGGCCAAGTGTTCACACAAAACGAAGCTTGGAACAAAATCGACGTTCCAACTGGCGATCTGTACGAGTGGGACGAAAAATCCACCTACATCCAAGAACCGCCATTCTTCAAAGACCTTGCTGGCGAAATCGCAGCGATCGCAGACATCAAAGCAGCGAACACCATCGCTCTGTTCGGTGACTCTGTGACAACTGACCACATCTCCCCAGCTGGTAACATCTCGCCAACCAGCCCTGCAGGTATTTATCTGCAAGCAAATGGCGTAGAGCGCAAAGACTTCAACTCCTACGGCGCTCGTCGTGGTAGCCACGATGTCATGATGCGCGGTACGTTTGCCAACATCCGTATCCGCAACCAAGTGGCTCCTGGCACTGAGGGCGGCGTAACGAAATACTTGCCATCCGGCGAAGTTATGTCCATCTACGATGCTTCCATGAAGTATCAAGCAGACGGCACTCCACTCGTTGTACTGGCTGGTAAAGAGTACGGTACTGGTTCTTCCCGTGACTGGGCAGCAAAAGGTACTTTCCTCTTGGGCATCAAAGCGGTTATCGCTGAGAGCTTCGAGCGTATCCACCGTGCGAACCTCGTAGGTATGGGCGTTCTGCCTCTGCAATTCGCTGACGGCCAAAGCTGGAAGTCCCTGGGCATCGACGGTACTGAGTCCTTCAGCATCCTGGGTCTCTCCGACGAAGTTCAGCCAGGCCAACGCGTAACAGTAGAAGCAACCAAACAAGACGGCAGCAAGTTCGAGTTCGAAGTAATCGTTCGTCTCGACTCCATGGTAGACGTAGACTACTACCGCAACGGTGGTATTCTGCAAACTGTTCTTCGCCAGCTGCTGGACGAAGGCAAACCAGTAAACGCGTAAGTTTTCGCGACACAAATAAGTTCGTAACAGCACCCACCCAAAAAAGCAGGCCCCGGAGTTTTCGGCGGCCTGCTTTTTCGTGTTCTGGAGCACGTACAAAAACCACCACAAAAAGTCTGTGGTGGTTACTGATTTACTACTCTCCTGGCGTTTGGTTTGGAAAGAAAGCAGTTCAAGTGTCACGGAGCTTTGCCAGCGGAGGCTGGGAAGAATCCCGCACTTTTATTAGCTTACCTGCGGCTCGCTGTCTTGCGAAAACTGGCTGTTGTACAAATCGGCGTAGAAACCGCCCTGCGCCAGCAGTTCTGCGTGATTCCCCTGCTCGATCACCGTGCCCTTGTTCATGACGAGAATCATATCGGCATCGCGGATCGTCGACAGGCGATGGGCGATCACAAAGCTCGTTCGTCCTTCCATCAGACCAGCCATCGCTTTTTGAATCAACAGCTCTGTCCGGGTATCGACGCTGCTCGTCGCCTCATCGAGAATCAAAATCGCCGGATCGGCGAGGAACGCCCTGGCAATCGTCAAAAGCTGCTTCTGTCCTTGCGAGATATTCGATGCTTCCTCATTCAGCATCGTCTCGTATCCTTCCGGCAGTGTCCGCACAAAATGGTCGGCATGTGCTGCTTTCGCCGCCTCGATGATCTCGGCGTCGCTTGCCCCCGCCCGTCCGTAGGCGATATTTTCCTTGATCGTTCCGTTAAACAGCCACGTGTCCTGCAGCACCATGCCAAACTGGCTCCGCAGCTCGCCCCGCGGCAAATCGCGGATGTCGTGTCCGTCAATCGTAATGCGTCCGCCATCAAGCTCGTAGAAGCGCATGAGCAAATTGACCAAAGTAGTCTTGCCAGCCCCGGTCGGTCCGACGATCGCCACCGTCATGCCTGGCTGTACATCGATGTTCATATCCGTGATCAGCGGTTCCGCTTCCTTGTAGCCAAACGACACGTGTTCGAACTGCACATGCCCCTGCGAACGGACAGCGACAGCTTCCGAGCGCTCATCTGCCGACTCCTCTTCTGCGTCCAGCACTTCAAAAACGCGTTCGGCAGCGACAAGCGTTGACTGGATGATGTTCGCAATGTTGGCCGTTTGGGTAATCGGCTGGGAAAACTGCTGGGCGTACTGGATGAACGCCTGCACATCCCCGATCGTGATACTGCCGCGAGTCACGAGCACGCCTCCGACTACACAGACAAGCACAAATCCGATATTGCCGACAAACATCATCAAAGGCATCATGATCCCGGCAAGAAACTGCGCCTTCCAGCCTGATTGATACAGCTTTTCGTTAATCGCATCGAACTTCTCGATCGCGCTTTTTTCCCGGCCAAACGCTTTGACGATTTTATGCCCTGTGTACATTTCTTCCACGTGACCGTTCAGTTCGCCGAGCGCTTGCTGCTGTCCTTTGAAATGCGGCATCGAGCGGGAAGCCACCAGTTTGATCACAACGACGCTAAGCGGCAAGGTCAGCATCAAAATCACTGTCATCAGCGGACTGATCGTCAGCATCATGACGACTACCCCCACCAGCGTGATGATCGACGTGATCGTCTGCGTCAAGCTTTGCTGCAACGTCCCGCTGATCGTATCCACATCGTTGACGACCCGGCTCATGATCTCGCCATGCGTGCGCTCGTCAAAGTATTTCAGCGGCAGCCGCGCCAGCTTTTCATTTACTTCTTTGCGCAAAGCATACACGGTCTTTTGCGCGACAGAAGCCATCACGTATTGCTGAATATAGGCAAACAGAGACGAAAACAAATACAGCCCGATCAGCGTCACGATAATTTGCCAGATCGCAGAAAAATCGAACGTCGCCCCAGGTACTCCCTTTACCTTGCCCATGAATCCTTCGAAAATCGTAGTCGTTGCATTCCCCAGCAGCTTCGGACTGAGAATACCGAAAATCGTACTGAGTGCAGCGGTCAAAAAGACGATGAACAGCTGGAAGCGATACGGCTTCAAATAGCCGAGCAAGCGGCGCAGCGTCCCTTTGAAATCTTTTGCCTTCTGACCAGGCATTGTCAGCATTCCAGGCCCGCCGAAGCCCATCGGCCTTTGCCCGCCTGGCCCTTGGGGAGGTCGTTGTTGATTTTCCTTCATGCGAGTTCCTCCTCTGTCAGTTGGGATGTGACAATCTCCTGGTAGATGCTACAGGTAGCAAGCAGCTCGCGGTGTGTGCCGATCCCCGCCACTCTGCCTTCCTCCAGCACGATGATTTGGTCAGCGTCCATCACCGTGTTGACCCGCTGTGCCACGATGATGACCGTCGCCTCCTGCGTTTCGCTTTTCAAGGCAGCTCTCAGCTTGGCATCTGTTTTGAAATCAAGCGCCGAAAAGCTGTCGTCAAAAATGTAGACGCCCGGCTGGCGAACGAGCGCCCGGGCAATCGAAAGCCGCTGCTTTTGCCCGCCGGACAAATTGGCTCCGCCCTGCGAGAGCACCGTATCCAATCCGTCCGGCATGTTCTCGATAAAGTCTGTGGCTTGGGCAATGTCCAGTGCGTGCCGGATTTCCTCTGTTGTCGCCTCTTCTTTTCCGTAACGAATATTGTCCGCAATCGTCCCGGTGAACAGCAGAGCCTTTTGCGGCACGAAGCCAATGTTTGTCCGCAGCTCGCTTTGCGGCCAGTCGCGCACATCCGTGCCGCCTACTTGAACACACCCGCTCTCGACATCGTAAAAGCGCGGGATCAGGCTGGCAAGCGTGCTTTTCCCCGAGCCGGTTCCCCCGATCACGGCCGTCACCTGTCCACGCCGGGCCACGAAAGAAATGTCGGAGAGGGCGGGCTTTTCTGCGCCTGGATAGCGGAACGTCACTTGGTCAAAAACGACGTCTCCCCCTGTGCTTGCTTTCCCTACACTTGCCTGCTCGCGGTCGACGATGACCGGCTCAGTCGAGAGCACGTCGTGAATCCGCGCCGCTGAAGCGGAAGCTCTCGGCACCATGCTGAACATCATCGACGCCATCATCAAGGAAAACAAAATTTGCATCGCATACTGCAAAAAGGCCATCAAATCGCCTACTTGCATATGGCCCGTGCTAATCCGCAATCCGCCAAACCAGATGATCGCAATCGAAGTGGCATTCATCATCAGCATCATGACAGGCATCATCCCAGCCATGATCTGGTTGGCTTTGATCGCTGTCGCAGTCAAATCTTCGTTCGCGCGATTGAAGCGTCCCCGCTCGTGCTCAATCCGATTGAAAGCCCGCACGACGCGGATGCCTGTCAACGACTCGCGCAGCACGAGATTGAGCTTGTCGATTTTGCCTTGCATGGCTTGGAAATACGGAATCCCTTTCGAGCCGATCCCGAAAATCGCCAGGACCAAAATCGGAATCGCCACAATGATCACGATGGACAGCTCCGCGTCTTTGGACAAAGCCATGATGATCCCGCCGATACACATCATCGGAGCCATGACCATCATCCGCAACATCATGTTCAGCACCTGCTGGACTTGGGCAATGTCATTGGTCGTTCTCGTGATCAGCGAAGCGGTCCCGTGCTTGTCGAACTCCTCCAGCGAGAACCGTTCAATATGACTGAACACGCTGCTGCGTATCCGCATCCCGAAACCGGAAGCAGAACGGGATGCCATGTAGCTGGCCGCGACAGACAAAACTGCAGCGCCTGCCGAGACAAGCAGCATGAAGCCGCCCGTTGTCCATATATAAGCCGTATTTTCCTTCACGATCCCTTCGTTGACGATATGTGACATCAACGTCGGGAGATACAAGTTCGCAATCGACTGAAGCAACATAAACAACATCGTCAGAAAGACCATCTGACGGTATGGCCGTAAATAACGCAATAATTTCAGCAAAAAAATCCTCCTTTTGTCCTTCAGCTACATGCGCGGTTAAGGCCGGAGCATGGAGACGCACGATTCAGTTGCCGCTTCAATCTCATCCGTGAGCAACGCCTTGATTTGTTCCATATCATGTCCGTCCGCGCGCAAGTTCTTCTTTTTCCGGTGCAAATAACCCATCGCGTGCATCATCGCTCCCCAAAACTGCTCCGCGAGCAACTCCGGCGACATTTGACGCACATCGCCTGCCTCCATCCCTTGGCGGAGCGCATCTACCATGACTTGCAAATTGTTGTCGCGCCACATCAGCCCACGCAGTTCTTCCCCCGTAAACAGCTCACGCAAATCATGGCGCATGCGAAAAAAGAACATGACATGCAAAGAGCGTTCAAACAAATTGTGGAACATGACGAGGGCAAACTGTTTGCACAGTTCTACCGCTGTCCCTTCCTGCGAAAAATGATAGCGGGTATGCTTGTTGGAGAGCTGAAACATATGCGCAAACAAATCGCGAAACAACGAGCGCTTGTCTTTGTAGTAGTAATACACCAGTCCTCTGGCTACTCCGGCATGCTCAGCCACATCCTTGATATCTGCGGCTGCGTAGCCCTTTTCCACATAAACAGCAAGAGCGCCCTGCATGATCGCTTCCTTTCGCTGGGCGCGAATTTCTTCGTTCTGCTCCTTTGAGCGAGGCACGAGCTGCTCCCCCCTTTTTTCATTGACTTTCGTGTCAGTCAAAATATAATCCTGTTAGCAGCGACTGTCAATAGGTGAAAATCGTCGCTGTAAAACGAATGCATGTTCTCTTCCCGCTTGAGCCACCCTTATAGGGAAGGAGGGATACGATCATGAGCGAGCAAAACTTTGAACAAATTTATGCGGAATACAAAGCGGCAGGCGAGCAACAGGCTTTGCGCGAAAGCGACCAGGGCTACCTCCCGTCTGCTGCGGGCAAAGAGCAGATTGTTGCCGTGCGCAAAAATGACGATGGCGATTTGATCGCCTTCAAAACAAACTCGGGAAGGGAGCTGGATTACCTCACCGCTTTGCAGGAGGCCAAGGCGGGGAACCTGGCGCATGTGGACGTGTTTCACAAGTACGGACGGGATATTTTGCGCAGCGAGCCTGACGGCATCAAGGAAAACAACCTGGACAACCTCCCTGCTTTTTAAGTCGCCACACCCTGTACAGGCCATTGATCCGATGGCCTGCTTTTATTTGCTTCGCGAAAAGCAGGCCACGCCTAAGCAGCAGGGGCAGCGAATATTTATGGAAAAAGCAGGATTTCTCATTTCACCAAATGGGGAGGAACATACTGTGAAACAGTTGTTTCGAGAAACGTGGATCGAAGTCAATCTCGATGCGATCAAGAAAAATATTCGGGCGTTCCGTCGCTATATTCCCAAGCAGACGAAAATCATGGCGGTGGTCAAGGCGAACGCTTACGGACATGGTTCGGTAGGCGTTGCCCGCCACGCTCTGCAGTACGGAGCAACCTCTCTTGCTGTCGCGATCATCGAGGAAGGCATTGTCCTGCGCCAGGCGGGAATCACCGCCCCGATCCTTGTGCTTGGATTCACCCCGCTCTCCCGCGTCAAGGAAGCACTCGCCTGGAATATCGAGCTATCCGCCTTCCAGGTAGACTGGATCAAAGAAGCGCAAAAAATTGTCCGCGCATCCGATTTCAGCGGCCGCCTGAACATTCACGTCAATATGGACACAGGGATGGGACGTCTTGGCGTACGGACAAAGAAAAATCTGCTCTCCGTCGTAAAAGCATTGGAGGCCAGCCCGGACTTGCACTGGAATGGCATTTTCACCCATTTTTCCACCGCCGATGAAGCCGACCACACCTTGACCAAGCTACAGCACGAGCTTTTCGTCAATGGCCTGCGCTATTTGGAGCAACACGGGTTCAAGCTCCCGACCGTACACATGTGCAATACAGCCGCCGCCATCGCCTATCCGGATTACAGCGCAGATATGATTCGCCTCGGCATCGGCATGTACGGACTGTATCCGTCCGCTTACATTCGCAGCCTGAATCGCATCAGGCTCGTGCCCGCGCTCAGTTTGAAGTCGCGTTTTTCGTATGTGAAAACGATGCTGTCGGAACCGTACACGATCAGCTATGGAGCGACGTACATAGCGAAAAAAGGCGAAGTCATCGGAACGATTCCCATCGGTTATGCCGACGGCTACTCGCGCGCTTTGTCGAACCGCGGGTTTGTGTTGTACAAAGGCAAGCGCATGCCCATTGCCGGGCGCGTGACGATGGATCAGCTGATGGTCAGTCTCGGCGAGCGAAAAGCGAAGCAAGGCGAGGAAATCGTCCTGTACGGCAAGCAAGAAGGCGGAGAAATTACCGTGGATGAAATCGCGGAAATGCTCGGAACGATCAACTACGAAGTCGTGGCTACTTTAAGCAACCGCATCCCGCGCTTGTTTTTGGTCAAAGGAGAAGTCGTGGAAATCACGCATTTGCTGCCAAAAGGATAACCGCTTGCCCACTCCCCTGTACGAACAGCATCCGCTGTCAGCAGGGGAGTTTTTTCGCATAGATTAGCCGCCAGCAACAAAACATAAGAGAATCTTGCCATGGAAAGGATTGGATTGAACCCATGAAGTCACGATGGACCTGCGCCATTCTTGCCTTTTTGCTGCTCAGCCTGCCCCTTTTCGGCTGCAAGGCTGGTGAACCATTTCAGCTCCAGGAGAAAAAGGGGCCAGCCCCGCTTTCTGACGACGGCTCGGTTCAGGCGCATAAGCCAGTCGTGGTCATCCTGATCGATTCGTTAATGGACAAGCCCCTGCAAGAAGCCATCCGCCAAGGCCGCGCTCCTGCCCTGGCTTTTTTGCAGGCAAAAGGACACTACTTCCCGCGCATCGTCAGTTCTTTTCCCACGATGTCTGTCACCATCGACAGCACGCTGCTCACAGGAAGCTACGCCGATCGCCACCACATCCCCGGACTTTCCTGGTACAGCGAAGCGGAAAACCGGATGATTTACTACGGATACGGCCCGAAAGAAGCGCTGAAAATCGACCAGCCGCAAGTGCTGCTCGATGCCATTCAGCAATTGAACCAAACCCAGTTGAGCAAAGACACAAAAACGATCCACGAAGAACTCGCGGACCTGGGCAAAGACTCTGCTTCCATCAATGCGATTGTCTGGCGCGGAAAAACAGCCCATACCTTGAAAATCCCCCATCTGATCGAGGTGGCCGCTCAACTTCCCGGCGAGCTTTCGGTTACGGGACCGACATTCATGTCCTACGCCGCCTTTGCCCAACTCGATCCGAATCAAAAGCGGCACACGCGAATCTGGCGCAAATACGGCATGAACGATGAGTTCTCTGCGCAGGAAACCGCCTTTTTGATCGATCATAGCCGACTGCCTCCGCTGACCATTGCCTACTTGCCGGAAAATGACGCAGAGGTACACAAAAAGGGGCCAGCGACGATAGACGGGATTGAAAATGCGGACAAGGCGCTGCAAAGTCTGCTTGATACTTTTGGATCGTGGGACCAGGCGGTCGAGGAAGTGCGTTGGATCGTCATGGGAGACAGCGCACAAAGCGCGGTAAAAGCGGATCGGCAAGCCGCTATTATCGACCTGCGCAGCTTGCTCGCGCCTTTTCTCATCCCCCCGATCAGCCGTCCTCCGCAAGCGAATGACCAGGTCGTCATCGCCGCCAATGAACGGATGGCGTATGTGTACGCCCTTGATCCAAAACTCTCCCTCTCTGCGCTCGTCACTCAGCTTCAGCGCGAGCCGAGGCTCGATATCATCGCGCGCAAAGAAGGATCGTCCATCGTCGTCTCCGCTGGCGGAAGCGATGGCAAACGCCGGGTGGCGTACAAGCCAGGCGGGCCTTTTCAAGATGAGTACGGGCAGTCGTGGAGCTTGCAGGGTGACGCGAGCGTGCTCGATATCAAGCGGGCAAAAAAGCGCATCACGTACGGAAAATACCCCGATGTGCTTGCCAGGCTGAACGGTGCCTTGAACTCCCATCCTGGGCGCTACGTGGTTGTCACCGCCCAGCCTGGCTACGAGCTGGCGACAGAAAGCTCTCCTGCCCATCTGGGAGGTGCTGCACACGGCTCGCTGCATGAAGTCGATTCACTCGTCCCGCTCTTGGTCACCGGGACGGACAGCCGACCGAAAACGAACCGCATCGTCGATCTCAAAGAATGGCTGCTTCGTCTCGTAAACGAATAGGCTTGCCGACGCGCTTATTCTTTGTTGATTCGCTGCCGGGCTGATTCCCGCTTGCCTGTGGCGGGAACCAGCTCTCCCACTTCTCCCAGGCCAAAAGCAGGCATATTGACGTACACGCACTCGTAGTTCCCTGCTTCCACCAGATACGTCTCGTGATAAATCCCTACCGAGCCATCCGTCCCTACCGCCTGATTGAATTTTCGCCACGCTGTCAGGTGAAGGGGCGCATGCCGCGCATACTTTTCCAAATGCTCAAACGACCGCCAATATTGAATCTGCGTAATCGTCCGCATGTTGACGCTGGAGCGGCTGCCCAAAAACCCGAGTTCGGGATTTTGATACAGTTCCTGCATCATCCCGCCCATCGCCTTCGCCACCGGAACCCATTTGTGCACAGCCAGCAGCTGGTTGATTCGCATACCGATAATGAACACCACATAAGACCCATCCACTTTTGCCGTATACCGCCCTGGCATTACGTTTGCCATCTGCAATCCCCTACCTTGTCAACGTTTTGAGATGAAGCTCATAGTAAGCCATGAAATCATCAGAATGAAACAAATGCGCCGACAAATACGCTCCGTAAAACATCGAGAATAACAAAACGACTGCCTCTTCGTTGCTGACATGAGCAACCAACTGTCCGTCTTCGCGCGCTTCCTGCACACACTGCTCAAAAATCTGGTGCATGTTCTTGCCGCCGATTTCAGCTCGCTGCGCCGCTTCGACATCGGGGAACAGCAAGGACAGTTCCGCCTCCGACAGTGCCGGAACGCACGGATGCATCTTTTGCTCGGCGAGAAAGCTGATCAGGCTGAGCATGATTCCAGGCTGCTTTTCCGCATATTCCGCTACCATGGAAAAAGCGTGGCGCACGGCGGCAAAGCCTCGCTTCCCGTTGTCTGCCAGCTCTTTGTAACACCGCACCTGCCAAATGCTCATAAAATAAATCAGCAGCTCTTCTTTTTGCGGGAAAAATTTGAAAAAGGTCACCTTGGAGACTTCTGCCTGCGCGCATATGTCATCCACAAGCACGCTGCGGAATGTGCCTTCGTTGATCAGCGCAAGCGCTGCCTCCAGCAAGGCGAGCTTCGTCTTCGCTTTCTTTTTCTCACGCAACGAAATCGTTTCAGCCATTGTTTCCTTCCCTTCCAGTTACACCCAAGACTAGGATAGCACTTAAGTTAACTTTAGTAAAGTTTTATATTAGAGTAAACAAAACTCAAAATCGCTTGCTGATTTCTCCTCCCCCAGTAGCCAATGGCCCAAAAACCCATACGATAGGGAAAGAGCCTTGTTGAAGGAGAGAATCCCCCGTGAGAATTTGTTTTTCCTGCAATCTCATCGAGTTCAAGCCAAAGGGGAACGTCCTGCAATTTTTTATTTTGCTGCGCTCCCTCGACCGCAAAGTGGCGAAGCTTGGGGCAAACGAACGCAAGCGGTACGTGCTCGACTGCGTCCTCCCCTTTCAGTTTCGCAACGGGATGGGCGGCTTTACGTTTGAACACGTCCGCTTTTACAAATCCGACCAGCTCGTCGACGACCTCATTGCCCGCGACCAAAAGCACAACTACGACTTTTTGTTTATCCGCGGCCGCAACGAAGCGTTTCATCTGGTGGAAAAAAAGCCGTCCCTCGGCAAAAAGCTGCTGTATTTGGCCGTCCAGTACAACTTGCGCGATCCGTACATCATGGGCAGGCTGGATCACATCTTTCAGCATTCCCGCGTCGTTTTTTTCCAGACCGAGCCGAATGCCGAGCGCTATCGCCGCTACCAGTTAAGCAAAGCCAAATACGCGGAAAAGGAACTGAACCGCAAAATCCAGGTGCTGCCCCAGTTTGTCGAGCATCAGGAAGACGGGGCGCTCATCCGTCAGCCGGGAGATCCGCTGCACCTGATCTGGGCAGGCGTCATCCGACCACGCTATGGACTTGCTGTAGCCACCAAAGCGATCCGCCTGATCCGCAAATCGGTTCCGCAGGCGAAGCTGCGCGTCCTTTACCCGTCCATCGTCGGGAGCTATCAAAAGAAAGCGCGGCTTCTGCTGCGCACGCCCGGAGTAGCCGACCACGGGCAAAAATCGATGTGGGCGACGAAAAAAATGATCGTCCAGAGCGGGATCGGCATTGCGCTGCTCTACGACAACACTCCGGACCAAAACCCGTCCCACTCCTACTTGTCGCGGATCATCGAATGCATGGCGCTCGGCGTACCCGTGCTGACGACCCGGACGATCGGCAATCTCGCTCTGCTCGGAGAAGCGTATCCCCTTTTCGTGCAAGATGCCCACGACATCGCTTTTCATTACGAAAAGCTGCGCAACCCGGCCTATTACGCGGACATGAGCGCGTACGTGCGGTCGCGCGGGGAGCGCTTTCTCGCCGACAACGCCGTCCAGTCTTTCTGGCGCGTCCTGCAAACGGAATTTAGCTACCGCAAATAGCCAAAAGCCAACACGCTCCTTGAGCAGAAGCTGTGTTGGCTTTTGGCGTTATTTCATCATTTTTCCCATGCGATAGGCTGCTTCCATAATGTACGGCGCGTACTGGCTCATTTTTTCCGGTGTCAGACGATTGGACGGGCCAGAAGCCGCAATCGATGCGACAAGCTGCCCGTTGCGGTTGAAGATCGGAACCGCGACCGCCGCTGTCCCAAGCTCCCGTTCCTCCACACTGGTGGCAAATCCTTGTCTTCTGATCTGGTCGAGCTGCTCGATGTACGCTTCCTGATTCACGAAGTCGGGCCAGTTCGGATCGTTCAAGACTTGCTCCAGCACATACGGATCGGCATAAGCCACCAACACCTTGCTGGACGCTCCCACAGCCAGTGGCATGCGCGCCCCGATCGGAGCGACCCGGCGAATCGGTTGTCTGCTCTGCACAGCCTGAATACGTATCCGCTCGTTTCCATCCCGCACATACAGGCTGATTGTTTCTTCGACCAAATCCCGCAATCTCTCCATCTCAGGCAAGAGAAGCGTAGCCGGATCATCGTTATGCGTCAAATTGGCCGAAAGCTCCCAGATTCGAAAGCCCAGCCGGTATTTCTCCGTCTGAACATCACGGATGAGAAAGCCCTTGTTCTCCAGCGTCGCCAGCAGACGATGCACGGTGCTTTTATGCAAGGAAAGGCGACTCGATATCTCACTAAGCCCAAGGTCTGTGGCGTCCGTAAAACAGAGCAGGATATCCAAAGCACGTTCGACAGAGCGAACGTTTGCTTTTTGTTCATCCATTGTTTCTTACCCCTTCTTCCTACTTGGTTCCGTTCGTTTCATCTGATGAAACAAATATGCTACTTTTCAGTATACAAAAATTAAAGGCATAGTAAAGAGCGAATCTTCGCCCTCCCCGCCATATCCTACCTATTTTTTGACAGCAAGGACATTCCCACAAGCGCTGAAACAAGCTGCACATACATTATGAAGAAGCAAAAGACGTTTCATATTTCGATTGGGGGAATGACCTCTTTGGGCAAAAAAAGCGAGTCCAAGCTTACCAAATACTACGTCTTGCGCGCAAGCTCCACCCTGTCCGGCGCATTGCCGCGCACGCGTCCCTTTTCCAAACGCGCCTTGTACGATTTCCTCGATCGCTACAGCAAAGTGATCGCCAAGCCAGCCGCAGGCAGCGGCGGAGCCGGAGTCATTCTCGTAACCGGACTGGGCCGCAGCAAATACCGCATCCAGCGCGGTGCCAAACGCAAGACCAAGCACAGCAAAAAATCGACCTACAAGTATTTGCGCAAAAAAATTAACAGCCGCTATCTCGTGCAGCGAGGCATCTCTTTGGCTCGCGTCAGCGGATCTTTGTTTGACGTCAGAGTCATGGTGCAGCGAAAAAGCGGTCAGCCGTGGGTCGTGACCGGAATGCTTGCCAAAGTGGCCGGACGCGGCTATATCATTACCAACATCAAGCGCAGCGGCGGCAAAGTGCTCCCGCTCTCCACAGCCCTCCACCGCTCGAACATTCGCGGCGCTTCTCCTGCTGCCGTCATCGCCCGCATGCGGCAGGTTGCTCTGCTCGCTGCCCAGCGTCTGTCCCGCTACTATACAAGTCAGCGCGTTTTCGGCCTGGACATGGGCGTCGATGCAAAAGGGCGGGTGTGGATCATTGAAGCAAACTTGCGTCCTGACATCTCTCTATTTTTGAAGCTCGCGGACAAAAGCATGTACAGAACGATCGTTGCCTATCGCAGGCGCAGATAAACCGGGCATAAGCTCCTGATCGGGACGAAATCGTCCGGCGGGGGCTTTGCCTTTTTTGAGCACGCCTTGCCTTGATCTTGTTCGACCAGGAAAAGGCAAAAGAAAAGGGGCACATCCCCTTCGTCTGCGCGAGACGTTCGGGACAGCCCCCTGCTATTATCACCGTGATTTTAGAAATCGAAGTTGTCCGGGTCTGGCCCAAAGCGCTTGTTCTCGTTCAACGCACTGATTTTGTCCACGTCTTCCGCGCTCAACGCAAAATCAAAGACGTCGGCATTTTGCTCAATCCGAGCAGGCGTGATCGATTTCGGGATTGTGACGACCCCGTTTTGCAAATCCCAACGAATGACGATTTGCGCAGGCGATTTGCCGTATTTTTGTCCCAGTTCCACCAGCAGCGGATGATCGAGGTTTCCTTGCATCAGCGGACTCCACGCCTCCAGCTGGATAGCGCAATCCTTGCAGTACGCATGCAGCTCCTTTTGCGTGAGCAGCGGATGGTATTCGACCTGGTTGACAACCGGCGTAATTTCGCTGTGCTTGCGCAGCTCCTCCAGATGGTGAATGTGGAAATTGCTCACGCCGATCGCGCGCACGTAGCCGTCCCGATACAGCTTTTCCAAGGCTTTCCACGTGTCCACGAACTTGTCTTTTACCGGCCAGTGGACCAGGTACAAATCAAGCGTGTCGAGCTTCAGCTTTTTCATGCTCACGTCAAAAGCTTTGAGCGTCGACTCATAGCCCTGATCCGCATTCCAAACCTTTGTCGTGATGAACAGTTGATCGCGATCGATTCCCGCCTGACGGATACCTTCTGCTACGCCTTCCTCGTTGCCGTAGACAGCTGCCGTGTCCACACTGCGGTAACCCGCCTCAATAGCCGAGCGGACTGCCACTGTTTCGTTGCCTTCCTTTGCTTTCCAGACACCCAGGCCCAACCAAGGCATTTCCACTCCGTTGTTCAAAACGGAACGATCCGTGATTTTTGTTGCCATCCGATCTCCTCCCGACTAACGCTGTTTATGTACTTACATTAAGAAAGTATATCACAGGTTGGTCGATCGGAAAACTTGTCTCATACAAGCTGGCAAAAAGCCCACCTTTTAGTACAACCGATTTTTATAGCTATCCTGCAATCCCTCAGCCACTTCTTTCGCCCCTAAACCGGGCAGCTTCACATGATCCGCGATCATTTTGGCGATATCCGGGGTCGTTCCAGCCTCAGGCCACGTGTCCGGCTTCCACAGCCCGGAGCGCATGAACGCCTTGGCGCAATGGGCGTAACATTCTTCCACTTGCACGCCGATTCCATGCGTCGGCACCTTGCCTTTGACCGCCATTTTCTCCAAAATATCCTGATCCTGGATGATGCACGCCCGACCGTTGATCCGCAGCGTTTCTTCCAAGGTCGGAATCAAAAAAATCAGGCCGATGTGCGGATTCACGAGGATGTTGGTGATCGAATCCATCCGCTTGTTGCCCGGGCGCTCCGGGATAACCAGATGGTGGTCGTCGACGATGTGCACGAAGCCTGGAGCATCGCCGCGCGGGGATGCGTCACAGTTTCCTTTTTCGTCGGCAGTCGAGATAATCAAAAAAGGCGACTGGGCTATATAATTGCGGCAATGGTCGTCCAGTTGGGTAATCACCTTGTTTTGCACCAGACGGCTCGGCTCTCCGAAAATTTCCCGCAATTGGGTTTCCGATGTGATTACTTCACGAAATATTCCGAATCCTGACATGATAGCACCTCTTTTTCCTTTTGTGGAAAAGCTCTCCCCTTCATCATACCATAACGATCGGCGGACAAGTCCGGGGATTTGCTTTGCTCACTGCCGGAAGCCTTCGACGAATTGCTGAATGTACTGCACCGACTGGACATTCAAGAAGCGATCTTCAATCAGCAGCGGCAAAAAACGCGCCTGCCTTTTCAAATAGGCACCGACGATGCTGGTGCAGACAATCAGCTCGGGCTTGGCCGCCAGCACTTCATCCAGGGATGAGGGGTACTCCATCGTGCCGACCAAAAGCTCCAGATGAGTCATCCCGGCATTCATAATCGACTGGCGGAAATTGTGCGCGCCCTCCCAGGTCGTGCCCCCGATTCCGACCAGGCTTCCGGGCGGCAATTGCTGAAGCTCGCGGATCGACTGGAGATTGGAATCCAGGAGGCAGCCGATGACGATCGGCACGTTGTCTCCTTCCAGACGATCCAGCCATTTTTGCACTTCTTCTATATGCAAAAACGTCGTGACGACGAGATCGTAGTAGCCGTTCACGATGCTTGTGGCAAACTGGTCCAAGTCTTTGATCAGGCATGGCTTCACCGTGTAGCCTGTCGCTTTTTCCAGCTCGACTGCGTACTCCTGCACTTGCACGACATTGCACTCGGCAAACAGGATCGCTGGCTTCGTCCTTTCCTCCCGCTTGAAGCTGGCCGGATGTCCCGGCTTTCCTGAAACGGGCGGTGAAACAGCGGCATCCTTCTGCTGCTCTCGCGAAGAAATGCCACTCGCAGCGGGCATTCCGCTTTTTCTCGGGAGCGGGTCCGCAACCACTGCTTCGCCATCGTTTCCAATCGTGACGTAGCCCTCTGCTTTCAGCGCCTCGTACGCCTTTTGCACGGTATCCTGATTCAGCCGCAAAAAGCCGGATAGCGCACGGACTGTTGGCAATGTTTCACGTGGCTGATAAATTCGTTGTTCCATCAAACTTTTTAGTTGCTCTTTCAATTGAACAGAGACAGAGATCGAGGATGAATCATGGACAGGCATCTGCATCAAATCACCCCAAGGAAACGGTATCGCAGTAATATTCTGTCATCTTACAATAGGTCAATCGGACAAAGCAAGTGCCAGATGCAGGGCAGCTTCGCATCTGGCACTTCTTTTTGAGATCAGGCTTTTGTTACGGCTTTTGTGGAAATTCGCCTTCCAGACAAATGATATAGTGAACACCCAAAAACGGCTGTCGATTGTTGTGCGGCATTCCTTCACCCGCAACTGAAATCGCGGCTTGGCTGAAAGGAGTCTGCTCCGAAGCGTTCGGCGCTCCATAGGCAAAGACACGTCCTCTGCCTTCCGTGTTCGCCCAGATCATCCCGTCCGGATTGTTCGTCGTCGGCTTTTCCGCTGCATTGGGAATGTGCGTATGCGCAGGCATCTCCTGAATCGTCAGTCCGACCTCGCTGCTCCCGCCCTGCTCGCCAATCGTGCGCGGCGTCAAATCCGGCGCTGCTCCATGGTGCATAGGTGCCGCCCCTTGCAAATTGGGCAGAGCAAAGGTGTTTATGCCATCTCCGCCAAATCTCGTGCCCAGGATGGCGTACAGAGCGGTATTCTGCCGAATTTGCATTAAGGCTCCATCGCAAAAAGCCCAGCCTCTTGGAGCGAACTTTCCTGTAAAAATGCGAATTTCCCCGTAATAGGCTTCCATTCGTTTTCCTCCTCTATCAATCGCGGCTCGGATATACTCCTTGGGTGGCAATGCAGTAATTGAACACCTGATACGGCTGCATGTTATAGTGCGGCTGGCCCCCGCCCGTTGTGAGCAGAGCATCCTGGCGCATCGTCGCATTAGGCTGGGCAGCAAATGCCTGATAATCCGTCTTGGCCCATACGTTCGCAACTGCTTTTTCCGTTACGCCCGTTGTGACAAGAGGCTTGGCCACGTGCTGATGCTGCGGCATTTCGCGAACCGTCAGAGCATGGACCTCCTCACCGCCAGCTTGTCCATACCCCACGCCATTTCCGACATGCACAGGCACTCTGCCCCGCAAATCCGGCAAGGCAAACGTCGTTTTTCCGTCCCCTCCGTAGGTTGTTCCGATAATGGAGTACAGCGCCTGATTTTGGTTGATCGGCAAAATCTGCCCATCGCACAGCGCCCATCCTCTCATCGGAAAAGGAAAAGCAAAGGCGCGAATTTCGCCGACATACGGTTCTGACATGATCGTCAACCTCCAGTGGTTAATAGTTTCCTTATGATTGCGGTGGATAATAGCCTTGCGTGGCAATAATGAAGCTGATTACGGTAAACGGCATCATGTTGGAATGCGGCTGGTTTCCGCCCTCAAATGTTACAGAGCCTGGGCTCATCTGGATTGCGGCGGGATTTTGCGAGAATTGCACGATTCGTTTTGCCCATACGTGCTGGCCCGGCTCGATTTCTGTGCCTTCTGCTGACGACACGTTGACCGTGTGGGTGTGGATCGGCAATTGGTTTGTCTGCAGGTGTACCGTCTCTGTTCCCCCTTTTGCCCCGATAGAAAAGGTTGTTTGCGTACGCGGATTTTTTCCCTGATGGACGGGAACCCGCCCACGCAAATCAGGAAGGCCAAACGTAGTCATGCCATCGCCGCCATAGGTCGTCCCAATCAGGTTGAACAATGCATCATTTTCCGCGATGCTGAGCAATTGACCGTTGCAAAAGGCCCAGCCTACTGGCGCAAATTCTCCGGCAAACATTCTGATTTCTCCCAAAATTGATTCCATCTTTGTCGCTGCCTCCTTGATTGCTTGTGGCGGATCAGAAAAAGCGCACATCCTATTGCGAAAGGGCCAGCTAAATCATCCAGCTGGCACCTCTCTCCTGTTGCTTGCTACTGCCTGACCTCTACTGTGATTTTGGCTGTCTTGCCTTTGTAGGTGACCGTAATCGCAGTTCTTCCGGCTTGTTTGGCGACCACATTTCCGTCGACTACTTCCGCAATCTCGGGGTCCTCGACCGCCCATTCCACTTCTTCTGCAATGAGATCTGTATAGCTTTTGCTGTATGTTCCGATCAAGGTAATCGGCTTTTCCTGACCTTCTTTCAGACGCACATACGAAGGAGCAGCCTCCAAGCGAACCGGGATTTTCTCGTCTACAACCATGAGGCGAACCCGGAATTTGCTCTTGTCCACTTTTCCGGAAATTACCGCGGTACCAGTCGCTTTGGCGATCAGCTTGCCTTCTTCTGTTACCTCCACGACTTCAGGATCGGAGGATATCCAGTTTGCCTGCTCGGTAATATCTTCGGTCTCGTCACCGTCCAGCATGACAAGCTCCAGCTGCCGCTCCTCGTCTACTTCCAGCACGCCTTCGCTGCGAGTCAGCAGCTTGATTCTGGCGTCTGTACCGCTTGCAATCGTAACGGGGATGTGCAGCTCTTGCCCTTCATACGAAACCGTGATTATGTCTTTGCCCGTTTTGCTGCCTGCCTGAATCTCGCCCGCTGTCACCGTGACAAGATCGTTTTCGGTGGAATACTCTACCGCTTCATCCGTGGTGATGTCGACCTTTTTAGCGCCATCCACTTTGAAGATTTGGAAGCTTTGCCGCTCTTTGGGCTTCAGGCGAAATGCTTTTTGTGATGCCTGCAAAACGTCAGAAACAGTTGCCTTGACGGTTACGTCCGCCGTTGCGGTATAGCCGCCGTCTGCCGTTGTGACGGTGATGCGCGCGGTACCAGGTGCTACGGCCACGATCTTGCCTTGCTCATTCACTTCCGCTACGGTACGATCGCTGCTCTCCCACTTGACCCGCTTGTCAGTCGCATTTTCCGGCTGAATCACGGCCTTCAGTTCGTGCGTCTCGCCAGCTTTTAGCACCAACTGGCGAACGTCCAGCTCCACACCCGTTACCTTGACCGCGCTTGGCGGCTGATAGACAGACAGTCTGATCTGCGCTTCCAGCTCGGTCGTGTTATGCGCTTCGTCGCGCAGTTGCAGCAGCACCTTTTTCATGCCATTGCCATACGCGAGCCGCCAAGACGTGCTTGCAGCGACCTGTTGCCAATCGCTCCAGCCCTCGTTTTCATTGGCAAAACGCATTTCTACCGTCCCTAGCGAGTCCGTGGCGGTTACATTTAGCGTCACGTAGACGGAGCTGGATGTTTGCGCGCCGCTGTTGATGGCAAACGTGCCTTGCGGAGCAGTCTTGTCAATCGTAAAGGCAATGCGTGTGACATGGCTCGCGGCATCCGTGACGACAAGCTCATGCTCTCCTTCACTGCTTACGGTCGTTCCGCTGGTAAACGGCTGACCGTCGAGGGTTGCCGTCCCTTCGTTGAACGTAATCTGCACATCGTCTTTGTAGCTTTTGCCGTTCTCCACGCCCGAAACGACAGGCGCTTCCATATCAAGCTCGATGTTGGCGGAGACGTCGGCTACATTGCCCGCCTTGTCACGAATCTGCATGTGGACGGTTTTTTGCCCGTCGTTAGCTGAAAGCATCCACGTCTGTGTCGGAACCGCATCGTTCCAAGCGCTCCATGCATTACTTTCGTTGGCGAAGCGAACCTGGACAGGTCCATTGGCATCAGTAGCGGTGACAGTCAGATTGACCGTTTGATCCTGCGTCACGCTGGCCCCTCCATTAATGCTGAGCGACCCTGACGGCAAGGTTGTGTCCAACGTAATTTCATCTTGCATGTTCGCGATGTAACCCGATTTGTGCAGCAATTTCACATAGACGGTTTTGACACCGTCACCGACTGGCAATTGCCACGCTTTTGTTAGTGCAAAAGGTTCTGGCACGCTCCAGGTAGTACCGTCCATCGAGAAAGACATGCTTGTGTCAGCTGCACTTTTGCTTGTTGTCACGTGCAAGGTCACGTCTCGCGAGGTGGTGAACGGCGCATCTTCATTGATCGAGAAGGCGCCAAACAGCGGCGTCTTGTCGATGGAGAAGACGACGGTCGTCTTGTTTCCGGCTTCGTCTGTCACGACAAGCGTGTAGTTTCCTTGCTCCGTGACAGTCGTGCCGCTCGCGAATGGCGCGCCGTTCAGCGTAGCTGTTCCTTCCGAGAAAGTAATCAGCCTGTCTGAGTTGTACACGCCCTCATCGTCAACGCCTGTTACGACAGGAGCAGTCGCATCGAGAGTAATTGACTTTTGCAGGTCAAGCACGTTGCCAGCACGATCGCGTATTTGCAAAAATACCGTCTTCGCGCCATCCCCGTCTGACAAAGTCCACGATTTTGTCTCCTGTACCGCTTCCCATCCAGACCAATCGCCGCTGCCTGTCGGAGAAAAGCGCATTTGCAACTGATCGTCGGCATCGGCGTATTGCAGCTTCAGTGCCACCTGCTTCGCGTTTGTCGCACTCGCGCCGTCATTGATCGTGAAGCTTCCGGTCGGAGCCGTCTGGTCGACGATGACGGTCGCTTCCAATGTTGCGGTATTCCCTGCTGCATCTGTTATGTTTGCCGTGACTCGCTTCTCTCCGTCTCCGGGAGCAAGCGTCCATGTCTTCGTGCTTGCGTACGGCTCTGGCAAACTCCAGTTGGCCCCGTCATTGGAATAGACAGTGGTCATGGAAGTCAAATCCGTCACGTTCAACTGCAAGCTGACTTGCGATTGATTCGTGTGAGTGTCGCCATTGCCGATCGTCATCGTTCCTTGCGGCTTCGTCTGATCCACGGTAAAAGACAGCGTTGTGACATTGCCCGCCTCGTCTGTGACTACAAGCGTGTAAGCCCCGTCTTGGGAGATCGTATCCCCGCCGCTGAAAGGCTGGCCGTTCAGCAAAGCTGTTCCTTCCGAAAACTGAACCGTAACAGCCTGCTTGGAAATCTGGTTCGCCGCAACTCCTGTCACGACTGGCGGAACCGTGTCCAGCAAAATGCTCGCTGATTTGCTCGTTTCATGCCCGGCCTGATCGCGGAATTTGGCGTAGACGGTTTTGGTGCCGTCGCCATTCGTGAGCGTCCAGGACATTTCCGGTTGCACCGGCTGCCAGCCGTCCGCGAACACGCCGTCAGTGTTGGACAGGCTCACTTCTACCGGCCCGTTAGCGTCTGTCGCTTCGAACAACAGCTTCACTGCTGCCGTGGAAGTCGCCGTATTGCCCGCATTCGTGCCTTTAATGGACATGGTGGCTACCGGAGGAACCGTATCCAGCATGATGCTGTCAGAATATTGCTGCTCATGCCCTTCGCCATCCTTGAGCTTCATGTACACGGTCTTGTTTCCGTCTCCAGCAGCCAGTTGCCAAGCTTTGGTGGCGGCAAGCTGCTCCCAAGTAGACCAAGTCGTTCCGTCATTGGAAAAGCTCATCTGGATTTGTCCACTTCCCGCGCCGTCTGTACCCGTGATCGTCAGTGCAACGTCCCGTGTCGTCGTGAACGTCTTGCCGTTTTCGATCACAAGCGTTCCGGTCGGAGGAGTTGTGTCCAGAAAAAAGCGAATGGTCGTCGTATTGCCGGCCATATCTGTCACGACCAATGTATGGTCGCCATCTGCCGTTACCGTTCCGCCGCCGACAAATACAGCGCCGTCCAATGTCGCTGTTCCTTCGTTGAATGTGATTGTCACTGCTTGCGAGTAGGAGCCGTTATTGCTCACTCCAGATACCACAGGAGGTGTCGTATCCAGCGTGATATTGGCGCTCGCGGAAATTTGGTTGTGAGCCTCGTCGCGCGCCTGCATATAGACGGTCTTCGCTCCGTCGCCCGCAGTCAGCGCCCAGTTATAGGAGGTAGCCGCACTGTAAGGCTTCCAGTCCTCCGTCCACTGATCGGACGCATTGGAAAAACGCACCTCTAACGGCTTGCCCGTATCGGGGTCGACAACGGTTGCCTGCAGATTAACCTGACTGGAACCGGTGGCCAGCATTCCGCCATTGATTTTCAGCTCGGCAGAGGTAGGCGGCTCCTGCACATCCTCGATTTGAATGGTAAAAGCTTTGGTGAATGAGCCTCCCGACGGATCGCTTACCTTGATCGAGACGGAATAGCTGCTTTTCGCTTCGTAGTCAAACGATTGCGTTGTGTACAAATTGTTGTCAACCAGCTTGAAGGCGCTTTGATCGCCCCCTGCGAGCTCGAAGGTCAAATTCCCTTGGTCTTCGCTGTCAGGGTCTGTCGCGCTCAATGTTCCGACCAGCGTGTTCGGTGGCAGATTTTCTTTTACGGATTGTTTGCTGAGTGAAATGTCTGTCGGTGGGGAGTTATCGACATACTTGATTTCGAGTCTGGGAAGCAAAGGTGAGTTGTTGGAAGCTTTGTCGTAAAAAAGGACTTGTACTTGCGCATTTGGGATAGGCGGAGCGGTTTGAGCACCCTTTAGCACAAAGCTCGCCACTTTGTCGTTCGATTGGAGCTTGATGTAATCAGTCACATCAAAAGACACCCAGCTGTCCTTTTGCAAACTCGAGCCGGACGCGGGAGCTTTTCCAAGGGCAGTGCCGGTAGCAGGCAAGGTCATGTCCAACTGCGACCAGGAGTCATTGTCCACTCCATACAGGTCGAGAAAAGGCTCGCCCCCTGTCCTGTCCACTTTGGTCAGGTAAAGCTTCAATTGGGCAGATTCGATCTTTCGGCCAAAGTCCACCTTGTCTGGCCCCAAATGAAACTTCATTGCAGCATTCGCAGGTCCAAAAGCAGCGTCATACCCGACAAATACACGATTGTTTCCTCCTAGGCCATCTGCTTCCCCGTACGGATACGCACCCATAGGATCTACAAAAAAATCTTCATCGACAACGATTTGAAACGGATCTTCTACCTTGGCTACGGCAACACGCTCAGGCAACACCATCGGCTGCACCAGCGAAAAAACCAACAACATGGACAACAGCCTTGAAAGCATCTTTTTCATATCGGCCTCTCCATTCCTCCTTTCGCAAATAGTAAAAATGGCTCATTCCCTCGTCTTCTGCTGACTTTCTTCCGTCATGGATAACCCAAGAAATGGCAAGTAAATTCTACCAAAATTTGCTTGAAAAAGAACCTTACTAAAGTTAGCTTTTTTTCGACAAAAAACCGCTGTCCCTCTGTCAGCAGCAGAGAAACAACGGTTCGCCAAGCAAAAAAACTTTTGCAGGAGCAGATTTGACGCCAAAAATTACTTTCGCTGCCGATATCCCGTCAAAAAGGACAGCATCACATGAACGGCTGTTTTGACTGTCGCCTCCGTCCGGTCTTTGTACGGGTCGAGACATACGATGTCCATGGCTTTGACCTTCGGGTGCAAGCCTGCCTCATAGACGGCGTCAAACAGCTCGTCGCTCCGCATACCCCCGGGAGTAGAAGCAGGGACGCCCGGCCCGTAGCCGATGTCGAGCACATCCATATCGACGGTCAAATAAATCGTATCGACTTGCGAGGCCAGCCGTTCGAGTGCTTCCTGCACCGTTTGGGCAACGCCTTTTTGCCGCGCCTGGCGCAGCGTCGTATAGCGCACGCCTGCCTCATCCGCGTAAGCCTTGAGCGACCGGGCATTGAAAAAGCCGTGCAAACCGATGTTGTGAACGTCCTCGGCCTGGATCGTCTTGCTTTCGATCAAATTGCGAATCGGCGTGCCGTTCGAAGGTCCGTTATCCGTCAGGTCGCGCAAGTCAAAATGGGTGTCCAGCTGCAAAATGCCTACCCGCTCGTCCGTGTGAACGTCCTTGTAGCCTTTGATCAGCATGGCCGTAATCGAGTGATCGCCGCCCATCATCACGGGCAAAAGCTGAGGATGGTTCGTGCGCATGTGCGCCATGGCTTCGCGAATGTTGCGGTGGCACTGGGCGATGTCGGTAACATGCTGCCTGACGTCGCCCAGATCGACCACGCGAAGCGATTGCAGGTCGACATCGTAATCGAGATTGTACGTCGTAAAATATTTCCACGCCCGCCGCATCGCATCTGGATTTTCGCTGGCGGCCGAGGCCGAGATGGACGAACGGGAAAGCGGCACTCCGAGCAGCGCTACGTCGTAGTCGCTCCAATCAGTGCTGCCCGCCGTTGCCACCTCTAGCGTCTTGATCCATTCGCTCACTTTTGGCTCGGCTGGCGCGGCACTCCTGTCCCAGGCAAAGCTGGGCGGTTTAAGCAGCGGGTACGGGTATGCCGTCATACGAGCCGCCCTCCCGCCACGACTACTGCTCCGTTTTTGATTACCGTATCCACATGGTTCACACCGTAACGGTATTGCAGCGTCATGAAGTCAGGCACAGCAAAAATGGTAACATCGGCTTTTTTTCCGGCCTCGATGCTGCCGACCTCGTGGGCGCAACGGATCGCGTGTGCCGCATTGATCGTCGCCGCCGTCAGCACTTCTGCCGGGGTCATGCCCATTTTCAGGCAGCCGAGGTTCATGATGAGCGGCATCGAGACAGTAGGCGAGGAGCCGGGATTGCAGTCGGTCGAGATCGCGACTGCCACGCCACGGTCAATCATTTTGCGGCCGTTTGCGGAATCCGCCATGAGGAAAAAGGCCGTTCCCGGCAGCAGTACCGCGATGACGCCTGCTTCCGCCATTCGCTCGATGCCCGCATCTGACGCCCGCAACAAATGATCGGCGGACACCGCTCCCAGAGACGCCGCCAATTCGGCTCCCTCGTACGGCTCGATCTCATCGGCGTGAATTTTCGGCAAAAGGCCGTGCTCCCGGCCCGCTTCGAGAATGCGCCGCGACTGCTCGGGAGTGAACACGCCACGCTCGCAAAACACATCGTTGAAGACGGCCAGCTTGCGGCGCGCTACTTCGGGAATCATCTGCTCGATGACGAGATCGACAAACGCATCCGGCGTTTCCTTGTACTCGCGCGGTACCGCATGTGCGCCCATGAAGGTGCTCACGAGATCGATCGGGTGGGTTTCATGCAGCTTTTGCGCTACTTCCAACTGCTTGATCTCGTCTTCCAAAGTAAGGCCGTAACCGCTTTTCGCTTCGACCGTCGTCACTCCGTGCAGCAAAAACTGGTCGAGCCGCCGCTTGCTCTGCTCATACAGATCGTCATGCGTCGCCTGTCGCGTCGCAGCCGTCGTGGCGTGGATTCCGCCGCCGTTGTTCATGATTTCCATATAAGTAGCGCCAGAGAGCCGCATGTTGAACTCGTTTTGCCGCGTGCCTGCGTGTACCAGATGTGTGTGGGGGTCAATCAGGCCAGGCGTAACCAGTTTGCCTGTGGCGTCAATGACATCCGCTTCGTGGGCGCGTTCGCGGAACCACTCAGCCAGTTCTTCATCCGTGCCGACGCGTTCGATTACACCGTTTTCCAGCCAGACGCTGCCATTTTCGATGATGGACAGCTCGTTCATTCTGGCACCTGTCACCGGAGAGTGAGTGCCGCCAGCCAGCGTGGCAAGCTGGCTGGCATGGCGAATCCATACTGGTTTGTTCATCGCTTTTACTCCTTCAACATCGGGATGTGGACGCCTTTTTCCTTGGCGGTCTGAATCGCCAGCTCGTAGCCTGCATCCGCATGGCGGACGATGCCCATTCCCGGGTCGCTGGTCAGGACGCGCTCCAGGCGACGCGCCGCTTCCGGCGTGCCGTCTGCCACGATGACCATACCTGCGTGCAAGGAGTACCCCATCCCGACGCCGCCGCCGTGATGCACCGACACCCAGCTTGCGCCGCCTACCGCATTGATCATCGCGTTCAGGATCGGCCAGTCGGAAACAGCGTCACTGCCGTCTTTCATCGCTTCTGTCTCGCGGTTTGGCGAAGCGACAGAGCCAGAGTCGAGGTGATCGCGGCCAATGACGATCGGCGCTTTCAGCTCGCCGCGCGCCACCATCTCGTTAATGATTTGGCCAAAACGCGCCCGCTCGCCATACCCCAGCCAGCAAATACGGGAAGGAAGTCCCTGGAACTGAATCCGCTCCTGCGCCATGCGAATCCAGTTGCACAGATGCGTATTATAGGAAAACTCGCGCAGAATGACTTCGTCCGTCTTGTAAATATCTTCAGGATCGCCGGACAGCGCTACCCAGCGGAACGGGCCTTTGCCCTCGCAAAATTGCGGGCGGATGTAAGCCGGCACAAAGCCAGGGAAGCGGAATGCGTCCTCGACACCCTCGTTTTTCGCTACTTGTCTGATGTTGTTGCCGTAGTCAAACGTAACGGCACCCTTCTCCTGCAAAGCCAGCATGGCGCGGACGTGGTTGGCGATGCTCGCTTTGGAACGTCGCTCGTATTCTTTCGGATCGCGCGTGCGCAGCTCTGCTGCCGCTTCCAGGCTCATGCCCTCCGGAATGTAGCCGTTGAGCGGGTCATGCGAAGAAGTCTGGTCCGTCAAAACGTCCGGTATAAAGTTGCGGTCAAGCATCGCATTCAGCACTTCCGGCGCATTGCCCAAAAGTCCGATCGAAATGCCTTTTTTCTCCCGCTTGGCTTCCTCCGCCATTTTGATCGCTTCATCGAGGCTGTCTGTCATCACATCCAGGTAGCGTGTATCCAGTCTGCGCTGGATGCGTGTCGGGTCGACCTCGATGTTGATGCTCACGCCGCCATTGAGCGATACGGCCAGAGGTTGTGCGCCGCCCATGCCGCCGAGGCCAGCAGTAACCGTGATCGTGCCAGCGAGTGTACCTGCAAAATGCTGGCGAGCCAGCTCCGCAAACGTCTCGTACGTTCCCTGGACGATCCCTTGGCTGCCGATGTAAATCCAGCTACCTGCTGTCATCTGTCCGTACATCATCAAGCCCTTTTTGTCCAGCTCGTGGAAGTGCTCCCAGTTGGCCCAGGCCGGAACGAGGTTAGAGTTTGCCAAAAGCACGCGCGGCGCGTCCGTGTGGGACTTGAACACCGCCACTGGCTTCCCGGACTGGATCAGCAGTGTCTCGTCACTCTCCAACGTTTGCAATGTTTTGACAATGGCATCGAAACATTCCCAGTTGCGCGCCGCTTTCCCGATCCCGCCATACACGACCAAATCTTCCGTACGCTCCGCCACGTCGGGATTCAGATTGTTCAAAAGCATCCGCAACGCCGCTTCCTGAATCCACCCTTTTGTATGCAGTTCAGTGCCCGAGTAAGCCTGAATCAATTGCTCAATGGATTGTGTCGTTGTCATCCTGCTTCCACCTGCTTTTCCTTAGAGTGTGTATCTCTTAGCTATATTGTAAAAGCCGGAAAACAGACAAAAAAGGCACCATGCTTTCGATTTGGTGCCTCTTCTTTCGATTGAATCAAGGGAAGCAGATTGAATTTTCTAAAAAACTCTCTTTTCTTTCGATTTCTATCTTTTTTTTTGATTTCGTAACAAACGTGGGGTTGTACCCGTCTTTTCCTTAAAAATTTTACTAAAGTAATTGGCATTGACGAACCCGCTACGCTCGGCCACCTCCTGGACGGACAACGCCGTTTCCAGCAGCAGGCGCTGCGCTTCCTTCACCCGCATCGCCGTGAGAATTTGCCGGAAGGAGCTGCCTTGCTTCTGCGCAAACAACGTGCTGAAATAAGCCGGGCTGCGGTCGACATGCCGGGCCACATCTTCCAGGCGCAAAGCCGGATCGGTGTAACGCCCCTCCATGTAGCGCAGCGCTTGCTCGATCACATCCGCTTTGATCTCGTCGCCCCTGTTGTTGAAAGTATCGAGCAGTTCGTTGATAAAAAGCAGCAGCTCCGTCACGATCCGGTACAAGATCGGAGCGTACAAAATCGTCTCAAACACACGATGGTACGCTTCTTCGAGTAAAGCGCTGTCCAGCCCGTGCGACTTCATGTAGCGCCTGACCTGCGCGAGAATGCTGGTCAGACGAATGCGCAACAGCCCTGGCTCGGGATACGGCTCGTCCTTGTAAAAAAAATGCGCATACAGCCACTGCTTCAGCTGCTCGCGATTGCCGCTGTGCAGCATGTCGATCCACGTTCGCTGCTCGCCTGGCGTCAGGAACGGGTCGATCATCAGCCAGTTTACGCTGCCTTCCACCATGCTCACTTGCCGATAGCCCTTGAAAAAACGCAAGTGCAGCGCCTGGCTCGCCTGCTCGTATTTTTGCTGCAAGCTCTGCTCGGAATCTTCGGCATCGTGGATGACGAGAAAAAGCGGAGCATCGCTCGACGCCTCCCAGTCCATCAGCAAACGCTTGCCGAATTGGTGCCACTGGGACAAGGACAAGGAAGCGTCTGCCGGAAAAACAGCGGCAATCGCGTCTTTGGTCGGCAACAGCACAGGCTTGTCGCGAAACGGGTAGCCGGAAAAAAAGTCGAGCAGCTCCGAATGTCTGCGGGCATCCTCCAATTGGGCGAGCATGACTTTTTGCTGACCAACTGGCGACGATCCGGGCAAAAACAAGTCGAGATACGAGATTTCCTTGCGCAGCCCCTGGACGCTCCCCGCTCCTGGCTCCAGCCGTTCGTCTCCTGAGCGTTCCTGACAGCAGCGCGTCAAAACGCGGCGGATGTATTCAGGTGTTTGCGGCTTCAGCCACAAGTCCCGCGCGGAAAGCTCGATTCCTTGCATCGCCCGCTCAAAGGTCGCTTCCGAAGTCGTGACCAGCACGATCGGCCGATATTGGGCGACCAAAAGTTTGAAGCGCTCCCAGTGCGCCTTGTCAATCATATCCAGTTCCATGCAGACGACTTGCGGCAGGTGTGCTTCCATCACCTGAAACACTTCCGCCATCGTCCCGGCCGTATGTACTTGGTCATACGGGATGGCGCAGCTTGCGACGAGCCAGCTGATCCCGGCCCGCTCTGTCGCGTCCCTGTCTGCAATCAGTATGCCGGGCATCGTCAGCCCTCCTTTTGCGGCTTGCCAGAAAAATGCGAGAACTTCTCTTATTGCAAACAAAGGTTGCCCGTGAATGGACAACCTTTGCTCCTGCTATTTCTCTTCGTTTGTAAACGGATTTTGGATCATCGTGCCCATGATGTGATCAAGTGGAATAAAGCCGATCTCACGGGAATCCGTGCTATGGTTGCGGTTATCCCCCATGACGAAAATATGGTTGGCTGGCACTGTCACTTTTCCATCGGATACGTACTCCATCGTTTCCTTGATGTACGGTTCGTTGAGCACCGTGCCGTTGCGATACACCTGATTGTCTTTGAACTCCAGCACATCGCCAGGCTTGCCAATCACTCGCTTGACGTACATCGAGTGGTCGTCGTCCGCTTTCCCTGTCACCAGCGCCACCAATGGGTGACTGACGACATCGTCCACAAGGGACCTTTTGCGTTCCACGCGACTGTCGATGACGACGATATCGCCATAGTCCGGCAAATACGAAAACGTATGCGATAGCTTGGACACGTAAATGCGTTGCTGGTCTTGCAAGGTAGGGTCCATCGAATGACCATCAACCTTGTACGGCTGGAACACGAAGATTCCGAGAACCAGAGCGAAGACGATTGCAAAGGCAATCGAACGGACCCATCCCATCAGCTCTTTCATTATGCTATGCCACTCCTCTCATACAACTTCGTTCCCCTATCCTCTACCCTCTATCATATCACAAAAATGACGCAAACCCAAAAAGCCGGTCCCATAAGCTCCCCGGCTCTTTTCGCTCTTCATCCACGTCAGCACGCGAGAGTCACAACAGTCCGTACTCGCGCATTTTCCGAAACAGCGTCGCCCGGCTGATCCCGAGCAGCGCGGCTGCTTCTTCCTTTTTGCCCTTGCGCATCCGCACTTCATTCAAAGCTTGCGCCACAGCAGACTTTTCCAGCTCTTTGAGCGTCGCGATCGGCTTTGGCGCTTCGCTGCTATCTGTGCGTCCCGTTCTTTCCGCAGGCTTTTGCAGCCGGAATGTGTGTCCAGGCAGGCTTGCCGCTTGTATCCAGTCGGAGTTTTCCAGATTGGCCGCGTATTCAACCGTATTTGCCAGCTCGCGGACGTTGCCAGGCCAGTCATGGCAAAACAGCACGGACTGCGCCTCCTGGGAAAAGCCGCGAATCGTTTTCCCCAGCGTTTTTGTATACGCAGCCAGAAATTCATGGGCGAGCAAAAGAATGTCTTCCCTGCGCTCCCGCAAAGCAGGCAGTTGAATCGGAATGACGTGCAGGCGGTAATACAAATCGAGGCGAAACTGGCCTTGCGCGACCCGCTCCTGCAAATCGAGGTGGGTCGCGGCGATAATCCGCGCTTCGACGGGAAGCGTTTTTCCGCTGCTGCCCAGCCGCTGGAACTCTTTTTCCTGCAACACCCGCAGCAGCTTGCCTTGCAAGTGCATCGGCAAATCCCCAATTTCGTCGAGAAACAACGTCCCTTTGCCAGCCGCCTCAAACACGCCTGCCTTTCCGCCTTTTCGCGCGCCGGTAAACGTGCCGTCTTCATAGCCGAACAGTTCGCTTTCCATCAGATGCTCGGGAATCGCCGCGCAATTGATCGAAATTAGCGGCTGTTGCCGCCGCGGACTGGCCTGATGGATCGCTTTGGCGAACAGCTCTTTTCCCGTGCCGCTCTCTCCCTGGAGCAAAATCGTCGATTCGCTGCCCGCCACTGTCCGCGCGATCGTTTTGGCCTGGAGCAGCGCAGGGCTGTTGCCGGAAATCGCCGCAAAAGCATCCCCTGCATCTGTGGCCGTGACCCGGCGCGCCATCTCGACGACTTCCTGCGCATCGTCGAGCGTAATGACCCACTCCTTGATCTCGTCGCCAAGCTGAACAGGGCGGATGGCAAACAAAAACGTTTTGGCTTTTCCGCCAACCGAAAGCACCACTTGCTTGGGCGTGGGCTGCGAGCCATCGGCCAAGCGAATGGCGGCAATCCATTCTGCGGCCTGACTGTCGTCTGCATCGAGTTGCAAATATTGCCGCGCCCGCTGATTCGCTTCGACGATGCAGTTTTTTTGATCGATCAAAAGCATTGCCTTGTCCATTTCATCCATGACGACACGCAGCTTTTCGGCAATGAGCTGTTGCCTGGTGTACATGATGTGCTCTTTGAGCTTGACCGCAATCAGCTCGGCCATTTTTTGCAAAAAGCCGAGAATCGCCTCGACATCGGCGAACAACCGCTCCCTTTGTTCGTCGTCAAAAGCGAGCAGCCCGATCACGCCTACGCTTTGCCCATCCAGCCGGATCGGACAGCATATTTCCCCCGTCTCCGCACAGCTTCCATAATGCGTGCAAGGGCGGCATTTTTCATCCTGCCCCGGTCGGGTAATCACGACAGGCTCGCCATTGACAAGCGACGCCCGGTAAATATGATCTTCGCCTGCCATCGTGCGCAACACGCCGGATTCGGTTTTGCCCGTCCCTGCAATTCGCAAAAAATCGCTGTCGGCAATCTCTACTTCCACTCGCAGCACGGCGGCGACTGCCTGGGCGATTTTTTGCACGCTCTCCTGAATCTCCCGCAAGGACATCGGCTTGTTCCTCCTCTGCTTGTCTTTTTCTCATTATAACGCGGCGACAGGAGGAACCGCCTGTCTACTCCTGGCAAAACTCGCAAATCGTTTGGGCCAAAATATAGCTCATGTCCACGAGGCTATCCACCTCGACGTATTCCACTGCCGAATGCAGTCCCGCTCCCACCGGGCCGAACAGGACGGTCGGAATCCCCGCTCCTTGCAGCAGCGCGGCGTCTGTCCAGCCGGAAAAGCCGCAAATGCCGGGCGCTGCCCCCAGCCGCTTTTCGCAAGCCGCTTGCAGGGCGAGAAAAATCGGCTCGGCCAGTGCCACCTCAAACGGCTCGCGCCAAAACGTCAGCTCGGCACTCGCGCGGAATGCCGCGTCCTCTGCCCGCAGCTTCGCAAGCAACGATTCGATTTCCAGAGCCACTTGTTCTTGCGTCTCGTTCGGCACCGTTCTGCGCTCCCAGTCGATCCGGCAATAGTCGGGATACGTAGACAGTTCTGTTCCGCCTTGAATCAGCGACGCGTGAACAGATGGCGTCCCGAGAATCGGGTGCGGCGGCTCTTGCGCCAGCTTTTCCGACAAGCTTTCCAGCTCGCGCAGCACCCTGCCCGCGTGAACGATCGCATCGATTCCTTCTTGTGGCCTGCTGCCGTGCGCCGCCTTGCCGAACACCTCGCACTTGACCCAGGCAAAGCCTCTGTGCACAACGCCGATTTGCAAATCAGACGGCTCGCAGCAGATCGCGGCATCTGCGGAATAGTCCTGCACCAATGCTTCCGTCCCGATGCTCTTGTACTCCTCGTCGGCGACAAACGCCAGGATCACATCGCCCGCAAGCGGAACTTTCGCCTGGGCAACCGCTTCGACTGCCGCCAGCATCGCCCCGAGACTGCCTTTCATATCCTGACTGCCTCTGCCGAAAATTTTGCCGTCCGTTACAGTCGGTTCAAAAGGCGGGATCGACATGCGCTTGGCGCTCACCGTGTCCATGTGCCCGTTCAGCATGAGCGACTTGCCGTTTCCACTCCCGCGCAAAATCCCGATGACGTTGCACGCCGTCTCGTTGATCGGAATGACGGCTACCTCAAGCCCGATTGACTTGAGCTTGTCGGCAATAAACGCAGCAATCCCGGCTTCTCCTGCTCCATCCGCGTCCAGGTACGGATTGACCGAATCGATGCGAATCAACTCTTGCACAAGTTGAACGAGTCTTTCCCGGTCGATCGTGACATTCATCGTCGCTTCCTCCTTTTTACTTGTCGTCAGACGAACACGCGCCCTCCCAAACAATGCGCCGATAAGAATCCCGGTCCGTATCTCCTTCGGTGCTGAAGCACAAGACGACCGACTCTTCGTTTAGCCCCAGTTGCTTGGCAAGTCCTCTGTACTCCGGCTTGTTCATTAGCGCCGCCAACAGCCCTACTCCAACAGCACCGCTTTCGCCACTGATGACCTGAGGGTCGCCTGCTTTTGGCGCAGCCAGCATCCTCATCCCGTTTGCCGCGATGAAATCTGGACAACTGACAAAGAAGTCGGCATGGTCGCGCAAAATTTCCCAGGCAACCGGATTCGGCTCGCCACAAGCGAGTCCGGCCATAATCGTCGCCAGCTCCCCGTGCGCCACTTGCGGCTCTCCGTCCGCTGCTTCGGCAGACAAGACCATGCAATTCGCCGCATGCGGCTCGACGATGACGCTGACCAGCTCCTCCCCGCCAGCTTCTGCGACGAAGTGTCCCAGCACAGCCGCCGCCATCGAGCCAACGCCCGCCTGCAAAAACAAATGCGTCGGCTTTTTGTCCGGCAAAAGGGCCGCCAACTGCTCGCGCGCTTCTGCCGCCATCGTCGCATAGCCTTGCATGATCCAGCCCGGAATCGTCGTGTAGCCCTCCCAAGCCGTATCTTGCACCACCTGCCAGCCGCGCTCCCTGGCTACTTTTTCCGAAAGGCGGACAGCCTCGTCGTAGTTGCCATTGATGACATGCGCCTGTGCCCCCAGCGAGCGGATCGCTTCCACCCGTTCTGCTGTCGAGCCTTTTGGCAAATAGACAACCGCGCGTTGCCCCAGCTCCCGTGCCGCCCAGGCAACTGCCCGGCCGTGATTGCCGTCGGTCGCGGTGACAAAGGTCACTTCTCCGATCTGTCTTCTCGCCTCTTCCTCGCCGAGAGCAGCGAAGCTCATCCCCTCGGGCGTGTGCCCCAGCTTTGCATACAAATACCGGGCCATCGCATAAGACGCGCCCAACACTTTGAAAGCGTTCAGCCCAAAGCGCAGCGATTCGTCCTTCACCAGCAAATGCCCAACTCCCAGCTCGCGGGCGAGTTGCGGCAGCGGGACGAGCGGCGTCGGCGCATAGACCGGACAAGACGCGTGAAAGTCGCGCGCAGGCTGTGTTTCCTCTGCGGACAAAAAGACAGGGATTGCCTGGCGCTCGGCTTGCGAGCCGCGCTGCTTTTTCGTGTTTGCCACTGCTCGTATCGTTTTTTCTGCTGACATCGGCAGTTTCCTCCTTTTGCTGGCTTTTGCCATTCTGGTTGACTATTTGAATTGCAAGGAATGTGCCAAGGCGGTTGAAGGTATGAGGATAGGCAGCCCGGCGATTTGCTCATCCCGTTCCGTCTCTTCTGGACAGAATATCCATATCAAAATGAGATGACAGAAGGATCATTTTGAGACTTTTTGTATCAAATTGAGACTATTGCATAAAAAAGCTTGGCTGCGCCAATGGTTGTGACAGAACCTTTCACTGGCTGATATCCGCCCTTTGCATTTGCGCGATACGAATTTCCATCCCGGTTTCTTTAGCAAAAAAACGCCGCCCGCACCTTCACTCCCAAAGGAATGAAACGGTACAGGCGGCGCTCTCCGTCATTCTGTTTTGCCTAAAAAGGCGCGCTACTGCTGCAAGCTATCCGCGGCGCGCGCGGCCCCCTCACTCATTTTCTTCCAACAAGAACCGTAAACTCGACGGAAATCTCTCCGCCCTCCAGCTCATGCGCCTGTGCCAACTGCTGCGGTGCGGCCCCCCACGTCAGCGGCGTCATCTGGACCAGCGCGGCCAGGCTCGGCTGGTCCAGTCGAAACGAATACGCCACCCGCTCGCAGTCGATCAGCGAAAAGCTGGCGGCGAAGCGCTGGATCGTCGCTGCATTGGAATACACCTGCTTTACAGGCTGGGCATAAAGGCGCTCGCGCAGTTCCAGCAAATATCGCTCGCCCGGCACGACCTTGATGACGAACCCGTCTTTTTTCAGCATTCGCGCAAACTCCCGCGTATTGGACGGCGACAGCACGTTGAGGATGGCCGCAAAGCGATTGTCGGCAAACGGAGCATTCGCCAGATCGCCGACGCACCAGATCAGCTCGGGGTGCGCCTTGGCTGCGAGGGCGATGCCCGCTTTGGACAGATCGACACCCGCGCCGACGACATCGACTGACTGTCGCGCTATCACCTCTTCGCGAATGCGGGCCAGGTGCGAACCTTCGCCGCACCCGGCATCCAGCACGTACAGCGGCTCGCCGCTGGTCGCTGCGTACTCCGCCAGCTTTTGACTGACAGCAGCGTGCAGCGGAGAAAAAAAGCCTTGCTCGCAAATCGTTCTTCTCGCCAAAAACATTTCTTGCTCGTACTTCGATCGGTAGCCCGCATTCGCCAGGTGCACATAGCCGTGTCTCGACACATCAAAGCAATGGCGGTTGGCGCATACAAGGCTGGCTGTATGGATGAGCGTCAGCGCCCCGTGGCAAACCGGGCATCTAAGCATCCCGCTATGCCGGGCCAGCAGTTCGGCCTGCCGCTCTTTTTTGGTTGGAAGCATAAAAAAAGCACCCCATTCATTCGAAATCGGTGAATGAAAAAAGGCACAGTCAAATAAACCCCGGCTCTCCTTTTGAAAAAACGAGCGGGATCAGGCTAGACTGTACCTTTTCTTACCGATAACGCATGAATTGGGGACTCATAGTCATAGCGGACGACACTCCTGTCAAAATGCTCACGGGGGCATTTCTCCCCCGTACCTTGCATTGTACAACAGATCGCCCAAGACCGCCGCGCTTTTTTACATCTCCTCCCCCGCCAGCCGACTGCTGTGGACGAGCATGACCTGATCGTATTTCAGCATGATCGTCCCTGCTTCGTAGTCGCCTACGTTCGGCTTGCTCGCCTCTTTGCGCAAATTGCGGAACAGAGCAGCGACGGCGTTCACGCCGCTTTCGTGTGCATGAGGATAGCCGCCGCCAAACCGCGGATTGATCTCGGAGATCACGTACTGGTCCCCGAGCAAAAAGCAGTCGATGTCGAACGGTCCGCGAAGCGGCAAGACAGAGACGAGCGACGCGGCCAGCGACGTCAGCCGCTCGTCCCGGATCGCCAGCGAGCGGTCTGTCTCGCCTGCCCGCATGCGAATTTTTTTGCGCGTAAAAAGCGTCGTCAGTTCACCCGTGACGAGATCGGCGTAGCCGTCCACGCCGTATTCCTCCGCCTGCAAAAACGGCTGGACAATCAGCTCCTCTGTCTTTTGCGCGAGTGCGGCAAGCTCCGCCCCGCTCTCGATACGGACCAGGCCCAGGCTGGCGCTGCCTTTGCGCGGCTTCGCCAATAGCGGATAGGCAAGCTCTCCGCAGGCAAGCGCCGCTCGCGCCTCTTCCAGCGTGTAAGTAGGAACGCACGGCAGCCCGTGGTCGCGCAAAAAATCGCAGGTCGCCTTTTTATCGAGGCACAAGTCCACCACGTCCGTCCGAGAGACGACGGCCTGCACGCCAAGCCGCGAAAACTGCTCGGCATGGGCGGCGAGCACGCCAAGCTCGGGATCGATCAAGGAGAGCACCGCCCTGATGTCATAGCGCAGGCAAATTTGCTCCAATGCCTGTACGTAATCCGGGTCGTCGATGCGCGGGACGATCTGCCTGTGATGGGCGGCGAACAGCGCGGGAGCCGTAGGATCGCAGTCCACCGCGATAATTTTGCCATCACTGCCCCACTCTTGGACGAAATACTCGATCAGCTTGACCCTGCGGCCTACGCTCGTCATGAGCACATTCATTGGGCGTATCCTCCTGTTTTGCCAGCCTGACCAGCCGGAAATTCATAGAGCGACTCCGGGAAAAACTCCGCCAGCGTCTCTTTGCGCCTGGCGACGACGACATCGCCGCCTGCGATAGCCAGGACAGGCGGCCGCTCGCGAATAAACGGCGGATTGAATACGAGCGTGTACGCCCCCGTGTGCCCGAACACGAGAAAATCTCCCGGTTCCGGCACTTTGCCGCGAAAGCCTTGCAGCAAATAGTCTTTTTCCATGCACGTATAGCCTACGACATGGTACGTCCCTTCCCTTGCCTCGCTGCTCTGTGTCACGACGGTGGCGGGAAGCCGATGTGCATGCATGGTCGGCTTGATATTGTGGACACTGCCGTCTACAAGCACAAAGCGATCGTTGCGGTTCACCTTGACATCCACGACCTGGCAGACGAACTCGACCGCATCGGCCACAAGCGAGATGCCCGGTTCCAGAATCAACTGCGGCAAGCGTGCCGCCTCCGCCAGTTCGTCCTTGAGTACAGAAGTGATCGCTGCAGCGTAATCGTCAAAGCTCGGAACGCCGACCATCCCGAACGTGGCGGGCAGCTCGCCGTAAAATCCGCCCCCGATGTCGATAAATTCAAGCCGCTCTCCGAGATGCGCTTTGCCCAGTCGGCACAGCTCGCGGGCAATTTGCCGATACACCCCCACGCTGCGGTTCGTGGAAAAATGCCCGTGCAAGCCCGTGACCCGCACATTCGGCACAGCAGACAACAGCGCCAGCGCTTGGGCAAAGCTGCCGTTTTCCACGCAAAAGCCGAAGCGGCTCACTTCATAGCCGTTTTGCAGCGGACTGACGCCGCCGCGCGTCAAATCGAAATTGACGCGCAAGCCGACGTGGACCGTCTGTTCAGGGTGCTGTCTTGCGTAGGTGAGCACAGGGGCAATCTCCGAAAACGAATCCAGATTGACCAGGCTGCCCAGCTCCAAAGCCAGCCGAATATCTTCTGCCGTTTTCAGCGGCCCGTTGAAAACGATGGCAGCAGGCTCGACACCAAGCTTCCGGGCGAGATCGTACTCCAGCCTGGACACGACCTCCGCCTGCGCCCCGAGCTGGTGCAAAGATTGGCAGACATACGGCACGTAGTTCGTCTTGTACGAGTAGGCAACGCTCACCTGCTCATAGCGACTGGCAAACGCTTCGTAAAACCGTCGGTAGTTGTCGCGGAGCCTGGCCGTATCCAGCAGGAAAAACGAAGATTGACAAAGCTTTCGCCACTCGGCAAGCTGCTCATAAGTGTACATGACCGACCTCCTTCGCGCGTCCCGACAGGCAGCTCCTGATCACGGAAATGACCCGCTCCTGCTGTTCGTCGCCCAGACTGGAGCCGGAAGGAAGGCAGACGCCACGCGCGTACAGCTCGTCAGACACGCTGTACCCCGGCTCGTGCGGGTAGTAGCGGCACCCTGCAAACAGCGGCTGGCGGTGCATCGGCTTCCACACGGGCCGCGCCTCGATGTTTGCCTTTTCCAATGCATCAATCAGTTGCGTTGCGGTAATTCCGGCCTGCTCGGGGTCAACCGTCAGCGCCGTCAGCCAGCGCGTCGCTCTCCCTGTCGGAGATTCCGGCATGAAGGTGATGCCAGCATACGGCTGAAGCGCCGCTGCATAGCGTTGATAGATTCGCCTTCTCGCCGCCACCCGCTCCTCCAGCACGCGCAATTGCCCTCTGCCGACAGCCGCCAGCAAATTGCTCAACCGATAGTTGTAGCCCATCTGCACATGTTCATAATGGCGTTCCCGCTCGCGGGCCTGCATCGCCCAAAACCGCGCTCGCTCCAAAGCTTCGAGATCGTCCGAGACGAGCATGCCCCCGCCGGAGGTCGTAATGATTTTGTTGCCGTTGAACGAAAAAATGCCGAAATGCCCCAAGGAGCCGCTCATTCTCCCTTTGTAGTCGGCGCCCAGCGACTCTGCCGCGTCTTCCACGACCGCGACCTTGTATTGCTCGCACAGCGCAATGAGCGGCCCCATGTCGGCGCTTTGCCCGTACAAGTGAACGATGACGACAGCCTTGGGCAATTGCCCTAGCTCGTTTGCTTCTCGCAGCGCTCTCGCAAGCGCCGCCTCCGACATGTTCCAGGTCGCTTCATCGGAATCGATAAAGACGGGAGTGGCTCCCAAGTACAAGATCGGGTTGGCGCTCGCCACAAAAGTCAGACTGGAGCAAAACACGAGATCGCCCGGCCCGACCCCGGCCAAGCGCAGCCCCAGATGGATGGCCGCCGTGCCTGACGAGACGGCAAGCGCTCCTTTTGTCCCGACATACCGGGCGACTTCGTGCTCAAACGCATCGACATGCTCCCCGAGCGGCGCAATCCAGTTGGAGGCGAAGGCGTGGGCAACAAGCTCCTGCTCCTCTGTTCCCATGTGCGGCGGCGACAAAAAAATGCGCGATTGTTCCCCCATATTCATTTCCCCCATGCGCGGTAGGCGGGAAAAAAAGTCGAACTTCCCGCGTCATCCGCCCGATTTTGTTCGCATAGCACCTGGTACACCTCTTCGTCGTGCACACGCTTGCCCATCCAGTAAGGATAAGGCGCATCTTTTGTAAACGATGCCTTGAAGCGAAACAGACCGTCTTGCTCCTGATTTCCTCCCCCGAGCAGCAAGTAATCCAGTCCGTCCTCCTTCGCCAGCGAAATCATCGCATCGAACAGCAAATGATTGATCCCGAGCGGCATGTCCTCCGTGTGCGATGCTCCCAGATGGAAATGGGCATAACGGCTGCCGCACAGCATGATCGCGCCCGCTACCGCGATGTCATCGTGAATCGCCAGCAACAGTCGCGGCTTGCACAGCGCCGTTTCCTGCAACAGTCCGGCAAAAAACGGATTGTCATAATAATAGGAAGCGCCAGCGTGATTGCGCTCCATCGTCTCGCGATACAACGAAATGAAAGCCGCGAGGTCATGATTGCTTTTTCCTTCCACTATTCTCACCGCATGGTCTTTGGCCTTTTTCATATTGCGCCTGACATTTTGACTGTACTGCGCCTGAATCTGGGCGAGCGAGGGCCGCACATCGACAGCAATCGTTTCGCGCACGAGATCAAGCTGCATCTGATCGCGAAACAGTTCGGCGTTGTTCAAAAGCGGGTGAAAACGCACCGTTTCTGTTACGTACTTTTTGCTCTGGCAATAGGCGTGAAACTGCGCGGAAAACGACTGGACCACGCTTTGCTTGGAACACAGCGACGGGCCGCCGTACCCGATCGATACGATATCCGAATAGCCCGGGAGGAACGAGTCGAGGGAGCGCACCACATACGGATAAAAAATCCGCTCCTCTCCCGCGGAGAAGAACACCGCTTCCGGCACTCCCCCTTCTCGCTCGGCATACAGGCTTACGTACTCTTTTGTGTAGGAAATGTCCAAATGCGCCACCTCGCGCATACAGCACGTCCAGTCATCCTGATTCGTAAGCACGATCAAACTCACGCAAGTCCCTCCTAGCCTGCTCTGCCTGTTTGCTTCCCGTGAATTTTTCCATCGTGACGCAGCCTTCGTGACTGATTCCGGTTTTTTGCAAGACCCGCTTGACGGTCAACAGCAATATTTTCATGTCGAGGAGAAAGCTGCGATTTTCCACGTACCAGACATCCAGTTCGAATTTTTGCTCCCATGTAATCGCGTTTCGTCCGTTGACTTGCGCCCATCCGGTAATGCCCGGCAGCACATCGTGCCGTTTCATTTGCCGGGGGGTATACAGCGGGAGATACTCCATGAGCAGCGGCCTCGGCCCGACGAGACTCAGCTCGCCCTTCAACACATTCCACAACTGCGGCAGCTCATCCAAGCTGTATTTCCTGAGCATCATGCCGAATGGCGTCAGCCTCTGGGCGTCTGATAGCAACTCGCCGGACGTGTCCCGCTGGTCGGTCATCGTGCGAAATTTATAGATGAAAAAGGGCTTTCCGTAGCGGCCCGGGCGCTCCTGGACGAAAAAGACCGGGGCACCGAGCTTGCAGCGAATCAACACGGACAACACGAGCAGCAGAGGCGAAACCGCGATTAACAGCGACAAAGCGACCAGCCGATCAAACAAAAGCTTCATGCCGCCCCTCCTTTTGCTTGTTCCAGCCCGCTGCCGCCTCCTCCATGCTGAGACTCTGCATCCCGTACTGGCGGCGCAAATCGGCAAAATAAGCGAGAAGCCGCTCCAGAAAACGCACATTTTCCGCCGGATAGCTGCCGAAGTTTTCCGGGTGCCACCACAAGTGATACAGTCGCTGATGTTTCGCGGCAAACAGCAAGTCGCGCCTGAGCCGTGCATACCGAAGCTCTTCCAGCCAGCGAAGCTTGGGCGAATAAGGCCGCAAAAAACGGCTGGAAGGGACGTTGACAAGCCCTTCCCGACTCGTGAACAGCTTGTCGTAAGCGTGATGTCCGCTCAAATTGACGTACGAGTCGGCAAGCCGCAAAGCCCGTTTGAACAGCGAGTCTTCCGCTCCCGGCCCGGCGCGGTACATCCACGCTGGCTCGTTTCCGCGGTACGAAGTGAAGCCGTGCTTTTTGCAGAGCGCCAAATAGGCAGGCTGGAGCTGATTGCGCGGAAAAACGATGCTCGTCGGGGAATGTCCTTTCTTGCGCGCCACTTTTTTGCAGGCGGCCAAATCTGCTGCAAACGTCTGGGCGGTCTGTCCCGGCTCCAGGCAATAGTAGTGGGAGTGCGTGTGGCTGCCGATAAACTGGTGCGGGTAGGAGGAGATCAGTCGAATGAGGGACGGAGCGTAGTGATACGGATCGGCCTGCTCGCGTTCTCCCACTGTTCCCGACTGCAAGTAACGGTAGGGCGACAAGTTGGCGTCTGCATAGTCTGGCAACAGTCCGGGAAGCGTGCTCATCAGTTCCTCGCGCGACTCGCAGAACAAAAAGCCGACCGTCGCCCAGGTAGCGTGAATCTCGTATTTTTGAAAAAGCTCCAAAATGGCGGGAATGACCTGGCGAGTTCCGTGCAAATTTTCCTGGCAGGAAGACAGCGCTCTTTTGTCGCGCACGCCCCAGTACAGTTCAAAATCAAGGGATATGACCAACGCTCCTGTTGTGCCCAATCCGTTCGTCAACCTCCTTTTCCGTGCGCGGCGGCTTTGTTTTGACGGCGATCAAGTCGGCGAACAGGCGGGCTTGCCTGTCGAGGACATGTCGCTCGTTGAAATGCTCCTCCGCAAGGTAGCGGCTGTTTTGTCCGTACGCTTCGCGAAGCCTGGCGTCCAAAGCGAGCTTTTTCAGAGCCTTGTACAAATATTCGCTATGCTTCGGCTCTACCAAAAGTCCATTCACGCCGTCCGTCACTTCTTCCCGGCAGCCGCGAATGTTCGTGGCGACGATCGGCTTGCCCATCGCCATCGCTTCGATGATCGACCGGGGCAAGCCTTCGCGGTGGGAAGGCAGGACGAAGATGTCGCTTGCCGCAAGCAGCTGCGGGATGTCCGAGCGAAATCCGGTCAGGACGATTTGCGGATGCGACAGGCAAAGCTGCTGCAAATCTTGTCCGCGCTGGTCCCGCTCGCTCGCCAATACTTCCCCCACCAGCAAAAGACGCACGCGCGACGATTCTCTCGCCAGCCTGTGAAACGCCTCCAGCAGCTCGAATATCCCTTTTTCGCTCACCATCCGGCCCACGTACGCGATGACCAGCTCTTCCTGGCCGATGCCGAGAGCAGCGCGCACTTGCGCAGCCTCCTCGCTCGTGACTGCCTGCGGATGGAAGCGGCGTTCCACATCCACCCCGTTTCCGAGGTGCACGATCCGCTCCGGAGGGGCAAAACCTTCCTGCACGCTCAATTCGTAATCCTCCCTGCTTTGCAAGAGCAAGTAGTCTGTCAGGTGCTTGGCGAACCACTTTTCCAGCCCGTAGTAAAACTGGTACTCGCCCCTGCTCATTCCGTCGTGGAAGTAATAGCCGTGCGCCGTATAAATGACCGGACGGACGCCCGCGAGCTTCGCTGCCACCCGCCCGAGAACCGCGGCTATCGGCGTGTGAACGTGCACCGCATCGTACTGCTCCTGCTTCATCAGCCGGTACAGGGCGTGGATGGAACAGCAATTGGAGACGGGGGCGATTTTACGTTTGATCGGGATATGCCAAAGGACGTGGCCCATAGCCCGCAGCGACGCGAACCGTCCGGTATCCGTGCAAGCGGTATGCACTTCGTGGCCTTCGTCCGTCAGCTTTTCGATCAGCGGCAGCAGCAAGCTTTCCACTGATCGGTCAATTGCGCAAATTTGCAAGATTTTTCCCATGCAGGTCACCGCCATTTTTGATTGAGCCAAGACTCAGTCCGGCTGTCACACAATAGAGCGCCAGCAAGATCCAGAAAAACGTTTCGCGGATGCCGTTGTGCGTCAAGCCGTACACAATTTGAAAAAAGAGCGGATACCAGGAGTACAGCCGATGCCCTCTCACGCCAGCGTACAAAAGCAGCAAAAACAGCAGCGTGCCCACAATGCCGTACGAAAAGAACAGATTGGCAATCGTCGAGTGCAGTTCGAGCGTAATCGTGCTCTCAAACCGCTCATACTGCCCTTCTCCGGCACCGAAAAACACGTACTGCGGATGATTGGCGATCCTGTCGTAGCCTCTGGATGCCAAATTGTCGTCCGAGTCCTCCCCCAATGTTTCCATCCGCTCTTTTACTTGTGTGTAAATGGTCGCATCGTGCAATACGTTTTCATTCGTGTACAGCGATACGCAAAACAGCAGAAAAAAGAGAGCGAGCACACACACCACGTTTTGCCAAAAAAGCCCTGTCCGCTCTTTTGACGAGACAAACAGAAACACGAGGTACATCAGCACGGCGCTCAAGATCGCTGCTTTGGACAACGAGGCGGCAATCACGCTCAGCGAGCAGCCGATAACGAGGAACAGGTAGAGCGATTTGACAGGAAAAAAGCGGGCGCAAAACAGGCAAATCCCGAGACAAAGCAAGCCGTAGTAGCCGAGCTGATTCGGGTTGTTGAAAAACAGCGCCTGACGGAAGTCGTGCTCCCCCGGGGCAAGTCCAAAGAGCAGCGCAAGTGTCTGCACAGCAAGCGAACAGGCGACCGCCCAAAACAGCCATTTCGCATAGCCGCGGGGATCACGCTGGCCCAGCACGATGATGGTCAGCATGACCGCTCCGTTGTACAAATACCATTTCGTCGACTCAAACACTTCCATGACGCCGCCCAAAGCGATCGCCCAAATCCCATTCACCAGCAAAATATCGTATAAAAATAACAGTGTAATCACGACGAAAAAACGGTATTTGCGTTCCAGCCATTTCAGTTGGAACAAAAACGTATACGCGATGAGAATCATCATGACAAAATCGGCAATTTGCGGATTTCCGCTCGGGAAGAAGTAGAAGGGCTTCAGCAGTACGTAGAGAAACAGCAGAACTTTGTCCAGCGAGAGCTTTGCTTTAGCCATCGCCTACATATGCGCCAAATGATTCGTAAAATGAAGAATCCGCTTGTAGTCCTCCCATGTATCTACCTCTGCCCAGAACAGCCCCGGCGGTATTTGTGCCACATGCACGTCTCTTTCTCCCAAAAACGAATACAGAACATTTTCCCACCACAAATCGTGCTGCCGCTGCAAAATCAGACTTTGCAGCCGCTCCTGAAAGATCGGGACAAACTCGCGGTGCAGCCGGGCAATCCCGACGTATTCCCCTGTCGTCTCCTCCAGGGGGAGTTCTTTGCCGTGCTTTTGCAAAAGGCCGTTTTCGTAGCCGAATTTGTAATCGCCTTCCGCCCTGCGAAAAGGGTCGGCGAACATGACCGGACTCCTCGTCTCCTGGAGCACGACATCCAATACTTGCT
This sequence comes from Brevibacillus sp., assembly GCF_003521185.1. NCBI lineage: Bacteria > Bacillati > Bacillota > Bacilli > Caryophanales > Paenibacillaceae > Brevibacillus > Brevibacillus sp. The sequence continues at coordinate 20,840 of NZ_DOTK01000008.1, read as the reverse complement.
CTTCAAAATACACATCCGCGTTGAGCAAGAGGCAGTCGCTGTCCGTCAGAAAATCGCGGGCAAACCACATGGAGGCGATGCTGTTGGTGCGATCGTAAAACGGGTTGTGAAAAAAGCGGATGTTTTCGCCGCCAAGCAGACTGGTAATCACGTGAGCACGGTATCCGACGACCATGGCAATCTCGTGAATCCCTTTTCGCTTCAACTCCAAAATTGTATTTTCAATCAACGCCTGGTTGCCGATATCGATCGTGCATTTCGGGCTGCCGTCAATTTGCCCGCTGATCCTTGATCCGAGTCCTGCCGCCATGAGCAGAGCCTTCATGTGCTTCCCCTCCCTCTTGTCTCGATGAAGTGACATACTTGATGTTCAGTTTCAGCTTGTATAGCGCTCTGAGGAGTCCCACCAGCAGATGATACCCCGTCCACAAATCGAGAAACTGATGCTGTCCGCTAAATGCCCACATGAGCGCGGCGATCAGCACGCCACTCTGGAAGCCTGTCTGGGTCAGGAACAGAAACACTCCGGCATCGAGCCATCTGCTGCGCTTGCGCATGGATACGGTTTCGTGCGAGATTTTCCCTTGACCAAAAGCGAGATCCGAACCGTTCGTCGCCAATATTTCCGTAAAAATCGTAAACAGGATCAGGTAGATCAAGTACGGCCCGAGAGTCGGCTGGCTGCTGGCGACGCCGTAGATGACGCTGAACGAGACGAGGTACAGCGAGTAGTTCAATCCGATATCGAGCCAGACGCCCCCTGCGCTGTTCTGGTTTTTGATCCGGGCGACTTCTCCGTCGACGCAGTCAGCGAGGTAGCACATTTGGTAGAAAAAACACCCGATCAAAAAGGCCGCGGCCGATCCGTACATGAAAGCTGCGGCGGCGATCAGCCCGGCAGCGATTCCCGCGATCGTGATGGCATTCGGAGAAACCCCTTTTCTTTTTGCCAAAAACAGACTCAAGTAAATCGAGATGCGCCTGGAGAAATAGTACGACCAAAACTCCTCGCGAACCCATGGCTTTTGCACCTGAATCCGGCAATCTCGAATCTTCTCGCTGTCCCAAAACATGTTCGGATACAAGTCTTCCTTCACCGTAAGCCACCTTCTTCATTACCTCGTCTTCGTATCAAGACGGAATTTTTTTCAGAGAAGAACGGGATATACCACGTGCGGAAACCGAAATATCGGTATGCCCAATACGAAGCACAGATATCTCGACAGCTCAGGCTGATAGCGGTGGCGATTGCTGCTCCTGTAATGCCAAGCCAGGGAATCAACAGGCAGTTGCCGCAAATGTTGAGCAAGGCTGAAAAAACCAGGATGTTGCGCGACGTTTTCTGGCGGCCCGTCATCGTCAGAAGCGGAATGACGCTGCCGGAAGAAAAGTTGATGAACTGCCCCAGACAAAGAATGACGAGGACGAGACTGCTGCCAGCGAACTCTTCGCCGAACAAGGTAAGCAACGGGGCGGCAAAAATGGCGACCAGCAAATTGATCGGAGCAGATGCGAAAAAAATGAGCCGATTGGCAAACGCAATCATTTTTCTCAGCCCGTCCATATCCCCACGGGCGTACATCTCGGAAAATTTCGGGGAGAGAATCGTGTTGATGGAGATGAGCGCAAAGCTGGTCACCATCGAGAGACGAATGACGACGCTGTACACTCCGACTGTTTCCGCGTCTGTAAAAATCCCCAGCATGATCGTGTCTGTCCAGCTCATGATCAGCTCCATCGAGGCGCTCAGGTACATCGGAATCGCCATGGCGCAAAGCGTGCGAAAGCCGATGGCCTGGCCTTCCTCCATCTCGCGCGGCTGAATGCCCGCGTTCATGCTTCGCGACACAACATGCCACTTCCCCATGCCGATCAGCGTGTTCAAAATGACAGCGACTGCGAGCAAGCCGATCAACAGATTGGGGGTCGGAGCAAGCAAGGGCAGCGCGATCACGAGAAACAGCAGATGGAGGAAGCGCATGCCCACCGTATCGACGATCACGGACGCCGTCACGCGATGCAAGGCGCGGAAAGCCGAAGCGTACAGTCTGGCAAGCGAGACAAACGGCAGCATCCAGGCCATCACCCGCAGCGTTTGCGCAGGCAGCTCGTTGGCAAACACATAGCTGGAGATCGGCTCGGCAAACAAATAGAACAGTCCCGAAAGCAAGAGAGAGGGCACGAATGTCCAGACCGCAACCTTGTTGAACAGCTGCCGAATCCGCTGGGACGCCCCCTGCGCCCGATACTCGGCCAGCAAGCGGATGATCGCCGTGTCGGTGCCAAACAGCGCCAGCACCATCCCGATGTTGAGCAGCGTGATCGTCAGCGAGTAAATGCCCAGATTGCCTGCCCCGTACTCCCTGGCAATAAACAGCTGCAACGAATAGAGCAGAACAAACCCGAAAAGCCGGAACAGAAACGTAATCGCTGAACCGTGCAATACTTCATGAACGTCCCGATTGTTGCGGACTTTGGCCAACTGCTGCTGCCAAACAAGTTTGAGGGCATTCATCCATTACTCGCCCCCGCTTCTGACTTGACTATTCCATATACCCATAACCGTAATAGCCTTCTCTCTTCCCGAGCTTTTTGTTGTTGAGAACAACCCCGAGCAGGTTGGCCCCGGCCGTCTTCAGCTGCTCGACTGCGCGAACGGCCGAATCCCGCTTTGTTTTGCTCGCGTCCACGACGAGAATGCACCCGTCCGTCTCTCTCGCCAGCACCATGGCATCGCTCACAATGAGCGGAGGACTGTCCACGACGATCATGTCAAAGTTGTTGCGCAGCTGCTCCAGCAATTCCCCCAGTCGCGGCGTTCCCAACAGTTCAGCCGGATTGTGGGGAATCGGCCCCGCTGTCACGATCGACAAATTCGGAACGCCCGCATCCTGAATGATGTCGGAAAACTGGCACATCCCGGTCATATAAGAACTGATCCCGTACAAATTCGGCATCTCAAACGTGAAATGAATGCGCGGATTGCGCAAGTCGAAATCGATCAGCACCGTCTTCCGCCGATCTTTTGCCATCATCAGCGACAAGTTGGCTGCCGTAATCGTCTTGCCCTCCGACGGCCCCGGGCTGCTCACCAAAACCGTCTGCAACCTTTGTCCCTGTGTGGAAAACGAAATGTTCAGCTTCAAGGTGCGGTAGCCTTCCACCAGGGGAGACAATGGCTCCCAATGGGCGATCAGCTTCTGGTAACGATCGTCAGGCTTCTGCCTTCTCATACTCGCTTCTTACCTCCTCCGCCCTTTTTTGCCGCAAGTGCTTCTTTGTCTTTTTGTCGATGACGGCGATGGTGGCGAGCACAGGCAGGCCCAAATATTCCTCCACTTCCTTTTCCGATCTCAGCCGTGTATCGAGATGCTCCATGAAAAACACAACGCCTACAGAAGTAGCCAGCCCAAGCACAAAGCCGATAATCGAGTTGAGCAGCGGCTTCGGACTGACAGGCTTGGCTGCCGGGTTATCGCGCGCTTCCGCCAAAATGTGCACGTTGTTCATGCTCAACATTTTGACCACTTCTTCCTGGAAGGTCGTGGCAATCGTGTTGGCAATCAGCACGGCTCGCTTTTGATCAGGGTCTTCCACTGTAATAGAAATGACTTGCGAATCTTTGACCGGCTCTACTTTCGTATGCAGCAGCAGCTCATCCATGCTCGCTTCCGGCCCGAGTGTCTGCACGACTCTCTCCATGATTCGCGGACTCTCGATAATGACCCGGTACGTCTCGATCAGCTTGAGATTGGAGTCAATCTCGGCAACCGACAGCACTCCCTCCAGATTCGAGTCCAGCGAGCGATTCACCAAAATTTCCGTTTTTGCCTGATAGATCGGCGTCAATGCAAAAAAACTGATGAGTGCCGTTCCTATCGTAAAAATGGAAGTAATGGCGAGAATCACGCCCCAGCGTTTGGACAAAACCAGCAATATTTCCCGGAGATTCACGGTTTCATTCATTTTGCTCCCCCCTTCGCCCCTCCATGCTGTCACTCGCTTGATTCGGCAGTGGCTTGGCCTCACCGGCTTTCTCTGCGCCTTTCTCAACGACTTGCTCGCGAAAGGCAGACAGCCGACGGATCAACTTTTCCCGCTCCCCCTGGCTTACGATGTAGTAGTAAATCCCGTTGATCAGCTGGCCGTTTCCTTCCATCCGAATCGTCTCCACGCTTGATACGGCCGTACCGTAGCTTTGAACAAGCATTTTCATGTCGTCAAAGGTCATGTTCGTCTTCACGTATTTCCCCATGGTATCGAGGACTCCGTTCAAGGTAGAGGGAGACGCCAAAGCCCCCTTTTTTTGCATCAGCGCTTTGATAAGCAGTTGCTGTCGCTCGTTTCTCCCCAAATCTCCCCGCGGGTCTTCATAGCGCATGCGCGCATACACGAGCGCCTGCTTTCCATCCAGGTGAATCGGCCCCAGCGGAAAGTGATAATCGGCGTAGGTAAAAGCGAGCTTGTTCTCGACATCCACACCGCCCAACGTGTCGATGATCCCGGCGAAGCCTTCCATGTTGGCGGCCACCACGTAATCGACAGGCGCGGAAATAAATTGCTCGACGGTGTCAACGGCTTGTTGCAGTCCGCCAAATGCGTAGGCGTGGTTAATTTTATCCAGCGTTTTCGAATGGGCCAGCTGCGTGCGCGTGTCCCGTGGAATGCTGACTAACAGCGCCGATTTTGTCTGCGGATTGACCGTCAACACGAGGATCACATCCGAGCGCCCCTTGTCGTTTTCCCGTTCATCGATCCCGAGCAAGAGCAAGGTGACGGGTTCGTGCACTTCTGCTTTCTCTGGCTGCACAGCAGGTTGTGCAGGCTGGGCTTGCTTTTCTGCTCGCTCTTGCTGCCTCACGGTTGGCACAGGAAGGGAAGATGCCTTGGTCTTCTCTGTCCGCAGCGGGACGTACATGCTGTTTACGGTCTGTTTGATCGAAAAATAGACGTAAGTCGCATACCCTCCCAGTCCAACCAGACAGGCAATCCCCCCTGCCAGCAGGATGCGCGCCCACTTTTGCCTCGCTGTCCGCGCGATTCGCTCTTTCCTCGTCGTCTCTTTCATCCTGTGGCTACCGAGAAAGGAACTGGCTTGGCATCGTCGACAGGCTGGGAGGCAGACTGATAGCTCGGAATGACCGCCTGCAAGATTTCAATCATTTTTGAGTGATCCTCGATCAGTCCGCCCTTTTTGGCCAACTGCTCCAAACGGGAAATTGCAGACAACAGCTCGCTCCAGGAAAAGTCGAGCGGCTTTCCGATGAAAATGCGGTCGTGGCACGTCGAAGTCAGCCCTTCTTCCGCCGTCAAAAGTTCCTCGTACAGCTTTTCACCCGAACGGATGCCTGTGTAGACGACCGGGATATCTTTTTCCGGCTCCAGGCCCGCCAAGCGGATCAGGTCCTTCGCCATATCGACGATTTTGACGGGTTTGCCCATGTCGAGCACGAAAATCTCGCCACCGTGCGCCAGCGCGCCAGCCTGAATGACCAGTTGGGCCGCTTCGGGAATAGTCATGAAATACCGTTCCATCTCCGGATGCGTGATCGTCACCGGACCGCCCGCCCGAATTTGATCGAGAAAGATCGGCACGACGCTGCCTCTGCTTCCGAGAACATTGCCAAAGCGAACCGCCGCAAAACGAGTGTGACCAAAGCGGTTATATCCCTGGATCAAAAGCTCGGCAATGCGCTTCGTGGCGCCCATCACGCTCGTCGGATTGACGGCCTTGTCGGTGGAAATCAGGATGAAGTGCTCGGCTTGCGCTTCCAGAGCGCATTCGGCCACATTTTTCGTTCCCAAAATGTTGTTTTTCAACGCTTCACTCGGGTTTTGTTCCATGAGGGGCACATGCTTGTGGGCGGCGGCGTGAAAGATGACGGCAGGACGATACTCGCTCATGATCGCAGCAATCCGCTGCCGATCGCGTATATCTGCGATGAGGCTTGCTGTAGACAATTCAGGAAATGCTCGCTTCAGCTCCAGACTGATCTCGAAAATGCCGTTTTCCTCATTTCCAAGCAAAAGCAGTTTCCCTGGGCCAAATCTAGCGATCTGACGGCAAAGCTCCGAACCGATAGACCCTCCGGCTCCGGTAACAAGCACGACTTGCTGGCGCAAATAACCCGTGATTTCTTCCAGATTCATTTCCACCGTCTCGCGCCCTAGCAAGTCCTCCAGCTTAACGTTGCGGATCATGCCCATGCTGATTTTCCCGCTGAGAATATCCGAGACGTGCGGCAAAATTTTGACGCTTGCCTTCGTCGTCTTGCAAATATCAAAAATGTCGCGGATCGTTTGGCGCGACGCAGACGGCATGGCGATCACAATATCGGAAATCGCGTGCCGCTGTACGATGCGCGGGATGTCTTCCCTGCTCCCGATTACGGGCAAGCCGTACACGCGCAAATTTTGCTTGCTCGGCTCGTCGTCAATGAAAGCGATCGGCCGTTGCTCGGACAGCGGCGACCGCCGCATCTCCCTGGCAACGAGCACGCCTGCGCTGCCTGCCCCGACAATCAAGGTGCGCCTGCGATCCAGGCTCCTTTTGTCGCGTTCCTCATACCACCATTTCCACAGAAAACGCGAGCCTGTGATCCCGGCAAGCACGAACGTCCAGGCAATCAAAAACAAAGATATCGGAAACCGGATCGGCATCCACAGCCAGTGCCCCAGCGTGTTCAGGAAAAAAGCGAGAATCAGGATGGACAAACTCGTCGCCTTGACAATCGAGACAAGCTCGCCCGCACTGACGTAACGGTAGACGGGTCGGTACAACTCGGCGAGATGCATCCCCGCCAAAACGAACAGCACATGTCCAATGATCAAATAAAGAGGGCGATGCTCGTATATTTCGGCAAAAGAAAAATCAAATCGAACCAGGCAGGCCAGCCAAACAGCCAAACTGATAATTCCTGCGTCCGATAAGCTTAACCAGAATCTTCTCTTCCGGTAGCTCATATTCATCCGCTCCAGGCAGTCTAGATTCGCAATCGTGGCTGCATCTACAAGCGCCAGACAACGATATCAGACGGGCATGTTTTTTGATTCAACACGCTTTTCACATCTGCAATCACTCCGCAGTTTTGGTGCAGCAAAGACGACAGCTCAGCCCAGCTCAGCTGGACGTATTTCGCGTGCGGCACAGCCAGAACCAGCGCATCGGCAGGCTGCAATTCGTGCCATTCCCTCAGCTTGATGCCGTACTCTGTCCATGTCTTCTCCGGGTCTGCCAAATCGTCTGTCACCTGAACTTCCACGCCAAATTCCCGCAGCTCATGGACGATGTCGATCACTCTGCTGTTGCGAATATCCGACACATTTTCCTTGAACGTCATCCCCAAAATCGTGACGCGTGAGCCTTGAATCGGAATATGACGCCAGATCATCTGCTTGACCAGGGAGGTCGCGACGAATTTTCCCATCCCGTCGTTGATGCGCCGTCCCGCCAAAATCACTTGCGGATGGTAGCCTACGCGCTCCGCCTGATAGGTCAAATAGTAAGGGTCTACTCCAATGCAATGACCGCCGACCAGTCCTGGCGAAAACGGCAGGAAATTCCATTTTGTTCCAGCCGCCTCCAGCACGTCGGCTGTTTCGATTCCCAGTCGGTCAAAGATGATCGCCAATTCGTTGATCAACGCAATATTCAGGTCGCGCTGCGTATTTTCAATCACCTTGGCTGCCTCTGCCACCTGAATCGAGGACGCTTTATGAATCCCTGCTTCGACTACCAGCCCGTACATTTGCGCGATCTCGTTACACGTCGCCTGATCCTGCCCGGAGACGACCTTGACGATCTGGGCGAGTCTGCGCTCCTTGTCCCCCGGATTGATCCGCTCGGGCGAATAGCCGACAAAAAAATCGGCACCTGCCCGCATCCCGGATGAGCGCTCCAGCACCGGAATGCACGTTTCCTCCGTGGCGCCAGGGTATACGGTCGATTCATAGACGACAATCGCTCCTGGCTGCAAATGCTTTCCTACTGTCTCGGAGGCGAGCAGCAACGCCTTCAAGTCAGGGCGCTTGGCGTCGTCCACAGGCGTAGGCACAGTCACGATGATAAAGTCGCATTCCGCGAGCAGTCCGGGATCATCCGTATACGTGATGCTGGAACGCGCCAGCTCGTCAGCCGTCAGCTCTCCCGTCTCATCCCGCCCTGTCTGTAGCGCGGCAATGCGCGCAGCGTCCACGTCGTAGCCGATCACCGGAACCTTTTGCCCAAAAGCAGCCGCAACAGGCAAGCCCACATACCCGAGTCCTACGACTCCTACTTTTTTACGCATGGGCATCACCGTAATAATCAAGATACCAATCGACAAAACGGGAAATTCCTACCTCGACCGGAGTATCTGGCCGAAAGCCCGTTTCTGCGAACAGCGCATCGACCGAGGCGAAAGTAGCAGGCACGTCTCCTGGCTGAATCGGCATGTACTGGCGGTTGGCTGGCCGTTTCAGCTTCTGTTCCAGCAATTCGAGGAACGAAAGCAGCTCCACAGGCCGATGATTCCCGATATTCAAGACTTTGTGCGGCGCCTTTCCGTCTTTTGGTCCAGGCAAACGATCCATGAGTCGCAAGATGCCCTCGACCACATCATCAATGTAAGTAAAGTCCCGGATCATTTTTCCGTAGTTGAAAATGCTCACTGGCTGCCCTGCCAAAATCGCCTTGGTGAACGCATAGAGCGCCATGTCCGGGCGGCCCCACGGCCCGTAGACGGTAAAAAACCGCAGCCCGGTCGCCGGAATGTTGTACAGATGGCTGTACGTGTACGCCATCAGCTCGTTCGCTTTTTTCGTGGCGGCGTACAGGCTGTTCGGCTCATCGACCCGGTCGCCCTCGGAAAAGGGGAGTTTCTTGTTCCCGCCGTAGACGGAGCTGGAAGAAGCGTAGAGCAGGTGCTTGACCCCTGTGTGCCGGCAGCCTTCCAATATATGCAAAAATCCCGTGATGTTGGAGGACGTGTATACGTGAGGGTTTTCCAGGCTATACCTGACTCCAGCCTGCGCCGCCAGATGGATGACCCGCTCCGGTTGCATTTTGCGGAACAACTCGTCCATTGTCGTCTGATCGGCTATATCTGCTTGATAGAAGTGGAACTGTTCGAACTCTTGCAGCATCGACAGTCTTTTTGCCTTCAAGCGGGGATCGTAATACTCGTTGCAATTATCCACCCCCCATACGACTTCCCCTCCTTCCAAAAGTCTTTTCGCTACGTGAAATCCAATGAATCCAGCAGTTCCTGTCACCAAAATCGACATACATTCCACCTCTTTGCTTATTCATACGGAGGTTCTAGGACAAATATGCCAGTAGGATGAGGACGGCCAGGAACGGTTCAGGAAGACTAGGACACTTTTGCCAGGCAAACAAGCTCTTGCCTGTTTTGCAAAATGGTTGTCAACTTTTTTCGTTTTTTGAATGAAATGAAAGAAGACAATCTAATCTTGTCTGACTATTTTTTCAAAGTGGAGGAGATTGATGCATGATGCTTGATGTAAAGTCCTACGGGGCGCGAGGAGATGGGGTGACAGATGATACGCAGGCGATATCCGCCGCGCTGGCAGCCGCGGTCAACCAGCAAATTCCGCTGTATTTTCCCCCGGGAACCTATATCATTGAACCGAAAAGACTGGCTGTCACACTAGGGAAAGGCAAAAGCCTGGTGCTGCAGGGTGCCGGTCCTTTTTCCGTTTTGAAACGAAAAGCCAATTCTACCGCCGAGGACTGGAGGTGGCTGTTTTCGATCACCTCAGTGGGTGGAGACGCTGATTCGTTTGTCGTGTCCAATCTGAAAATCGACTCCAATGCGCGCGAAAATCCCGTTCCGCCAGAACCATATGCCTATGAGCACTCCGCCGACTTCTACATTCGCGGCGACGGGCCTGGAAGCTATATCAACTACGTGCTGCTGAGTCACATATGGTGTACCGATGCCGTAGCCGATCATTTTTACTTCGCCGGGGAAGCGAACTGCTACGTCCGCTCCGTGTCGATCAGCGACTTTACGAGCGACAACCGGACACGCACCCGCTCCGACATCACGGTCACCGGAGGCTTGGAGCGTCTGAACGCTGTCAATGTTTCCTGCGACCGCTTTGAAGTAGAGCTGAATGAAGCATACGACGGCAAGCTCCCGATGATCGCCAATCTGAGCAATATCCACTGCCGCCAACAGCTCGATCTGGAAGGGATTGCGACAGCGCCGATTCGCGTCCAGGGAAGCCACCTCGTCTCGCTTGCCAGCTTCAGCCTGAGCTGCTTGACTGGCACGATCAGCGCCTCTACCTTTTATACCGCTACCGCGCAGAAAAACCGGGTCAACTTCATGCGGAACATGACTTTCCACCAGTGCAACTGGGTTCTGCATACAACCTCGCAAGGCGCAGCCAAAACAATCGGCAGCGGCCTGACTATCGACTACAACAACGTCGGTCTTGTGTTTGACGGCTGCTGCTTCGAGGCCGCCGATAGCGCTGCCGTGATCGATGGCTACGCGCTCAGCTTTGATCCATGGGATGTCCCGGCGCAACGAATCGTGACGGTCCGCAACTGCGCGTTCGACCCCCGCCTCAAGCAAAACCTGTACCTGAACCGCTGCGGCAATGTGTATCTGGAAAACAACCGCTACTCCGGCAGCGATCATGTGATTGCGCTGTACGGCTCCGGTTCATACCCGCTTTTTCTCACCGTGGACGGCGGAGATTTCAGCCAGGTCACCGGAAAAATGTTTTATCACAAAGCGGCTGACAAAGTCACACTTTCCATGAAAAACGTGCCCGTACCCGTCAGCCTGACGAGCGGCTACAACTCTGACAACTCTTCCTACCTCCCCAACGTGGCGATTAACGAGCGAATCGTCTACGTCAGCACTCCTCCCAGCTCGTCGGTTAAATACGGAGGGATCAAAGGCGACACGCTCCGGCTGATCACGCCTGTCAACGGGCAGCCGTGCGAGTGGATCGCTACCACGACAAACAAGACCGCCTGCACGTGGCTGGCGACCAAAACCGCAAAAAGCTAACTTTCCAGCACAAAAAAACATCCCTCCTCCCCGGTGAACTTGCCCGGGCGAGAAGAGATGTTTTTTATTAGGCAATCCGCTCCAGATCCGGATTGTATCGCTTCACATAGTCATAGATTTCGTCACCGATGAGACGCACGTGGTTCAGATCGCTTGTCTTTTCGGACAGGTGTTGAACCAATTGTTCGGTGCCTTGCTCAATCCGTCTTTTGGCTGCTTCTGGCAAGGTGAGGACGTGCGGGACGAGCAGTTGCAGGTACCAGTTCCCTTTGTCCTCCTCGGATACATCGATTTCCAGCTCCATATCTTTGCTGTCGAAATCGTAGAGGTGATTGAACAGCGCTTCTCTGATTTCCAGCGTCAGCGCGGAAATATCGATTTTTGCCACACCCAGATAATACTCCTCGTTGAACAACACGATCTTCTCGTCAATTTGCTGATACTTTTTTGCAAGCGGATTCATTGTCTCGTTCCCCTTCCAGCTATCGCCACAATCTATCCTATAGCATACTATCTCCCCGAATCATTCGGCAACAAATTCGTCGGAAAATGTTGAATAGACAAAAAAGTTGCATGTTCAAGCGGCCTTTCCCTTATGTTTGTTTCAACGCCTGATTTTCCGCAGGCGCAGGCACCTCTCGCTGAATCAGCAACGAAGCCAGCAGACCTATGCCGAGGAGCAGCGCCAGTAACGCAAAAGTCAGCAAGTAGCTGCCGCTTTCCATCAAACGGATAGAGATAATAGGGCCGAGACTTGTTCCCGCAAATAGAACAAACGTGTAGACCGAAACGGCAATTCCGCGCGCCTTGCCTGCCAATTGGCCGACGAGAGAGACGAGCGCTGGAACGGAGAGCGCAATGCCCGCCACAAAAATGACACTCATCACAATCAGCAAAGGCAAGCTGGCAATCAGCCCCAACGAAGCCAAGCCTGCCATCGCCAGCAGCAATCCGCCTCGCAGAACCGCGCGAACCCCAAAGCGCATCGCTACTTTTCCGGACAAAGGAGAAATCAGCATGCCCAAAACACCGACAGAGCGAACATAAAGAACTTCTGCTTTATTCAGGCCAAAATCGGGACCGCTCAAGTAATTGCCCAAAACGGTGTACATGCTGACAAAAGACATGAGCAGCACCAATGCCACCACATAGCACAGAACAAGGTTTTTTTGCGAAAATACTTTACCGATTTGCTTCAAAGGTTCCCATATAGTCGCGTGTGGCTGTTGAATCTCTCCTTTTGGCAAGAAGCGAAGAATCAGAACCGCTGTTAAGGCATACACCCCTGCCAGGAGATAAAATACGGCGTTCCATCCGTGCTGCTCACTGATGAGGCTACTGACAACCTGCCCGACGATGCCTGCGACCAAAAACCCGGTGCTGATAAATCCGATCGTCGTCACCCGTTTGTCTGCCGGAAACATTTCTACCGCATAAGCAAGGGCAACTGGCGAAAACGTGGCTGCCGCAAAGCCTTGCAACCCTCTCAGCACAATCATCCAGGAGAAGCTTTCGACCATGCCAAGCAGCAAAGAGATGGCCGCATGCGCAACAAGTCCAATCAAAATGACTTGCTTGCGTCCGTATTTATCCGATAATGCGCCATAAATCAGGCAGCCAATCGCAAAGCCGACCGAAAAAACACTTCCTGTAGCCGCTGCCTGCGTAGGCGTAATGCGATAAAGCTCGGCAAACAAGGAGATTAAAGGGATCGTTACATACAAACTGGACATGACGACCATGCCAGACCAGCATAAAATCGCCGCCATGAGCGAAAAGTTTCTTTTCGTTACCGCTGAACTCGCTGCTTGTGACATAAGGCACCTCTTTTCATAAATGTTGGAGCGTAAATGGACTAAGCTAGAAGCGTCTCCTTCTCTTTGATCATTTGCGGAAACTGCTTATCGTATAACGTTTTGTATCGACCGGAAAGGGTCAGCAGTCCTTCGTGCGTGCCCGCTTCGACAATCCTGCCTTTTTCCAAAACTACGATGTGATCGGCGCTTTGAATCGTGGAGAGACGATGGGCAATCACCAGGCAGGTTCGCCCGGGAAGCAGAGTGGAGAGCGCGCTTTGGATCAGTTGTTCCGATTCTGTATCCAACGCCGCTGTCGCTTCATCCAATATGATCAGGCGCGGATTTTTCAACAACGCCCTCGCGATCGACAGCCGCTGTTTTTGACCGCCAGACAGCTTGACGCCCCTTTCTCCGACCAACGTATCGTACCCTTGCGGAAAAGCTTCAATAAACTCCAGAGCATTCGCAGCTCTCGCCGCTGCCTCGATCTCTTCGCGAGTGGCCTGTGGCTTTCCGTAGGCAATATTGTCCCGAATCGTTCCGTTAAGCAAGATGACATCCTGTGATACAATCCCGATTTGCGTGCGGAGCGATTCAAGCGTGACATCTGTTAGTGGATACCCATCGATGAAAATCGCTCCTTTTTGCACATCGTACAGACGGGCAATCAAGTGCGCGATGGTCGACTTCCCGGAACCAGACGAGCCAACCAATGCGGTAACTTGTTGAGGCTCTATTTGCAAATAAAAATTTTCCAAGACTGGCACGCCTTTTTCATAAGCGAAATCCACATTGTCAAACAGAATCTCTCCTTGAATGGGTGGTAAAATGATCGCTCTCTCTTTGTTCCGCACTGCTGGCACCGTCACCAGCACTTCATGGATTCGTTCATAGGCAGCCGAAGCTTGTTGAATTTTACTAACCATTCGGCTGAAGGAACGAACAGGTCCTTGCAGCAGACGCAAGTAAGCCAAATAGGCGACAATGTCTCCTACAGTAATGTGGTTGTGCATCGCCTGCCACGCACCAAAAAGCAGTACGAGTGTCATTCCGATGTAATTCAGCCACTCGATAATCGGCGGGAAGGACGCGGACAGCCGGGAAGCTTTCACGATTGAGGCCCGATTGATCTCGGTCAGTCCAGCGAATCGATCGATTTCATCGTTCTCGCTCGCAAATGATTTAATCACGCGAATCCCTGACAACGTATCCTGCAAATGATTGCTCAATTCGGCAGAGGATTGTCGTACCGTTCGATAGACCGACTTGATTCGTCCGCTGAAAAACCGCGACGTGTAGAACAGAAAAGGAAACGTGCTCATCAGCAAGAGCGCCAGTTGCCAGTCGACATACAGCAAATAACCGCATATGGCGATAAACGTGAAGAAATCAGCCACAATGGATAATGTGTCGGCCGAAACCAGTTCCTGCAACTGGTTGACATCACTCGTCAATCTGGACATGAGATCGCCGGTGCGATTGCGATCGAAAAAGTTCAAATCCAGGTTCACGGTATGTCGGTACAGCTTGTTCCGCAGTTGTGAAATCGCTCCTTGGCTGACAATCGTCATCACGAAGCTGCTAACAAACCGAAACACTCCCAACAGCAGCGCAGCTCCAACGATCGCGGCTCCCAGTTCAAACAAGGCAGCAATTTGTTGCTGGGGGATGACCTGATCAATGACGACTTTCGTCCACTGCGGAATGATAAATTCAAGGACGGAAATCGCCAGGATAGACGAAGCGGCTACCAAAACAAACTTCCATTGCCCTTTTGCTTGAAAAAACACCTCCCGGAGCATTTCTGAAAACAATCGATAACGGTGGGAACGGGATTTCATCGCATCACCTGAATTTCTCTTTAAAATAGTAAGATTATCTAACTATATGCACAAAAAAATTATCTGCCCACCCCTAACCTTTTTTCTATACTTCCATTCAATTTAACCAAAATTTTCTCAAACAGCTTGCGTTCCTCCGCATCCAAGTCGTCGAGCAAGGAAGCGCAAGTCGCCCAAAAGGTCGGCAGCACATTGTCAATCAAGTCCACTCCTTCTTCGGTAATACGGACATGAATCATGCGGCGATCTTTGGCGCTTTGCTCGCGGGCAATCCATTTTCTTTTTTCCAGCCAGTCGAGCAGAGCTGTTACAGAAGCCCGGCGAATCCCCAGCCGATCTGCGATGGCCGAAGGAGTGACCAGTTCTCTTTCCTCATGCAGCAGAAGCAAAAGCAACAAATCCAGCTTGCTCTCGGTAATTCCGAACGCAGACAAATCCTCGTCGATCACATCCAGGACATTGTCACTGAGCCACAACATCAGCAATCCCATCTGGGCCGATTTGCGATCCGTTCCCTTTGCCATCGTGTTGTTCATCAGTTGCAAATAAGGAGCGATCCCTAATTTGGGCAACTGTTGATCCACTGTGCTTTCTTTTGCCATGACATCACCTCTGTAATTCAATTAGATTATCTAACTAAAATCAGTTATATCTTATTTTGCCTGATCTTGCAAGCAGGAAACTTCTCGGTGAAGCCAACGGACACCTCCCTAACGAAATGAGGTTGCGCGGGTTTGGCACGACGGGAGCGTCCTTCTCTGGGCGCGGTGCCTTTTTATATATTCTGCTGTCTGTTTTGCAAAAAAGCTGCCACAGCAGCGTGTTTACACGCATCTGCCTACCTGCCTCGGTTAGCAAAAAGAGCCTGCCACCTTGGGCAAGCTCCTCTGCTTTTGCAACATTCTTTTACAACAAAGTCGAGCCGTCCGCTACAGCCTGGGCGTCCTCGCGGGTGATGAGAACAGCTCGCGCCTTGCCTCCGCTCTGTCCAGCGACGTAGCCGTCCGCCTCCATCATCTCGATCAGGCGGGCAGCGCGGTTGTAGCCGACCCGGAAGCGGCGTTGCAGCCCGGATGCCGAAGCCTGACCCTGGTCTGCCACGAACAGCAGCGCCTCCATATACAGCGGATCATCCCCTGCATCAAAAGATTGCACCTGCTGCTCCAAATCTTCCTTGCTGAACAGGTACGACGGCTTGCGCTGCTTCTTGATCGCCTGCGTAATGCGCTCGATCTCATCGTCAGAGACGAAGTTGCCCTGCAAACGCACCGGGGTGGTGCCGCTCTCCAGGAACAGCATGTCGCCTCGTCCCAGCAACCGTTCCGCCCCCGACTGGTCGAGGATCGTGCGGGAATCCACCTGCGAGAATACGGCAAACGCCAAACGCGTCGGCACGTTTGCCTTGATGTTGCCCGTAATGACGTCCACCGAAGGCCGCTGGGTCGCGAGCAGCAAATGAATGCCGCAGGCGCGCGCTTTTTGCGCAATCCGGATGATGCAATCCTCCACATCCTGCGGGGAGACCATCATCAAGTCTGCCAACTCGTCAATGACAATCACGATATACGGCAGCTGATCGTCTGTCGTCTGGTTGTAGCGATCAATATCCCGCACACCTGCGTCGACAAACAGGGCATAGCGCTTTTCCATTTCCTCGACCGCCCATTTCAGCGAGGCTGTCGCCTGCTTCGCGTCGGTCACAACAGGTGTGACGAGGTGCGGCAAATGGTTGTACGGTGCCAGCTCGACCATTTTCGGATCGATCAGCAAAAGCCGTACTTGTTCTGGCGTCGCTTTGTAAAGCAGGCTGACGATGATCGAGTTGATGCAGACGCTTTTCCCTGATCCGGTCGAGCCTGCGATCAGGCCGTGCGGCATTTTTTTGATATCCGCAATAATCGGCTCGCCGCCGATGTCCATGCCGAGGGCTACAGCCAATGGCGACGAATGCTGCTGGAACTTTTCCGATCCGATGATCTTCTCGATCAGTACAGGCTGGCTCGCCAAATTCGGAACCTCGATCCCGATCGCGTTGCGT
Source organism: Brevibacillus sp. (assembly GCF_003521185.1). NCBI lineage: Bacteria > Bacillati > Bacillota > Bacilli > Caryophanales > Paenibacillaceae > Brevibacillus > Brevibacillus sp. The sequence goes on along the minus strand of NZ_DOTK01000008.1, from coordinate 4,135 downwards.
CCCGGGATCGGCGCTTCGATCCGAATGTCTTTGGCCGCCAGATTCAGCTTGATGTCGTCGACCAAGCCGGTAATTTTGTTTACCTTCACGCCAGGAGCAGGCTGCAACTCAAAGCGCGTGACGGAAGGGCCTTTGACGATCCCGACGACCGTTGCGCTCACGTTGAAGTTGGACAACGTTTCTTCCAAAAGCAGCTTTTGCAGCTGCGTATGCTCATCGTCGTCATCGCTTGGCGGCGGGCTCGGATTCAACAGCGCAAGCGTCGGCAAGCAGTACGGAGGTTCCGCGATTTCCGCTTCGCTTGGCTCGGATGGTGTGCTTGATTGCGCCGTACTTGCAGGTGGATTCGCGCTCGGACCCGGTGTTGCCACCCCGGCGGCTGGCGATGTCTGGAAGCCAGTCTGTTGTCCAGCGTTTGGCAGCTGGATCACGGGTGCTTGCGGTGCTGGTTGGGCGTTCTCTGTAGCAGCATCCGCCACTAGAACCGGGGTTGCTTCGGCTGTTTCTGGCTTCGCTTCTGCCACGGTCAAGGTTGCTTCGGCCGATTCCAGCTTCACTCCTGCCACGGGCAAGCTTTCTTCGCCCGTTTCTGGCTTCGCTCCCAACACGGTCAACGTCGCTTCACCCGACTCCGGCTTCACTACTGCCACAGTCGACGTTGCTTCATCCGACTCTGACTGCGCTCCCGCCACAGTCATCGTCACTTCACCCGACTCCGGCTTCACTACTGCCATGGTCAAGCTTCCTTCGCCCGTCTCCAGCTTCGCTCCCACCACAGTCGACGTTGCTTCATCCGCCCCTGACTTCACTCCCGCCACGGTCAGCGTTGCTTCATCCGACCCCGACTTCACTCCCGACACGGTCATCGCTGCTTCATCCGACCCTGACTTCGCTCCCGCCACGTTCAGCTTTGCTTCATTCGACTCTGGCTTCACTCCTGTCACGGTCAACGTTGCTTCATCAGACTCCAGCCGCTTCACGCTCGCCACAGACGAAGCTTCACCGCCCGACTCCGGCATCGCACGCGCCAAAAGACGGTTGACATCGGCATCAAAATGATTGTTGCTTCCCGTAACAGCAGGCTTGGCGCTATCGACTATTTGCCCTTGTCCGTGAACAGCCGCGAAGCCCTCCTCGATTCCTGTGCGCACGGCGTCGCCTAGCGCTGCGATCAGCTTTTGCTGCGCCTGCGCTTCGCTCTCGTCGGTCACCGAACGCCCCTGCGCTGTTAACGTCGCCCCCGCTGCTTCCGCGCTTTCGACCGCTTCACCTGCACCCGCTTGTTCTCGCACGACCACAAGCTCCACGTCAGGCTGTGCCTGTCCCTCCGCGATCTCCGCAGTTGCCGCGGCCTCGTGAAGTTCTCCCTCTGTCTCGGCTTGTCCCGCTGCAAACGCTGACTCTCGCTCCACTCCTGCGCTTGCGCCGCCACGTTCCGCATCCGCCAACTCGCCATCTGCTTCGGTTGTCGTCGCATGATCGGTCGAGAGCACAACCGCTTGCGCCTCGCCTTCCTGATGAACCGCGCCGCTCGCTGCCCTTTGCTGCCATTCTTGCGTGTTTTCTGGACCTAGACCTGACTCATACGCCCCGTCCAGCTGCTCTGTCTGCCCTGGTTCAGTCGTCCATTCAGTTAGCTGCCCGACTTCTGTCTTCTCGCCGTCTCCGTGTTCACCGCCAACCATTTCTGGCGGCTCCACAACAATACGTCCAGGCTCCGAAACCGCTGCTTCCGCCTGCGAAGCCACAAAGGCCGCTGCTGCTGCCTGGTCCTGTGCATCCGCGATTTCCTCTGCTGCTTGCTCAAGCGGAACAGCTTTTTCCCCACCTTGCTCGCTGACCCGGCTGTCCGCCTTCGTCGCGCTTGCGGCATCAATGGTTAAATCGCTCGCAAAACCGTTTGCGGGGTCGCTTGCTGAACCCGCATCGCTCGCTGAATGCACATGCTCCCACGTCTCATCCGGGAAATAACGCTCGCTAATTTCCTGCTCCCACTGCTTGAGCTGCTGGAGATGCTCCTCCTGCTCCAGACGCGGGTACACGATACCGCCTGTCGTATGGATGCGATGCTCAGCCTCACGGGTAGCCGGGGTGATTTTGCCATACACGGGCGACACGATCTCCGATGGCTGGTACGCCTTCTTCCCTTCCGCAATCGAAGGCGCGCGCCCTGCGCTGTCCGGCTGTTTGACAGGCTCCCTTCTCGGTGTCTCGCGCTTGTACTCGGTGGAAGCAGACGGCTTTTTGTCTGCGCCCGTCTCTATAGGCTTGTCCGGTATGTATTCTTCGCGTGCGGCACGAAAAGACTCGCGGGAAGACTCCCTGACGCTTGGCTCCCGCCGTTCACGCACGGGCGGCTGAACTCGCTGGGCCTCTTCTGTCGCCTGCTGCTTCATTCTCTCTTTTCGCTTGTTCTCCAAATAATCGTCTGGCACGACAGGAAAACGAAACTGACGATCCCTGCGTGGACGCGCATCCTCTATATTCCGGCTACTTACCCGCTCTTTCGGGTAAATGCTTTTCGTCTTCGCTTGGGGCTGGCGGGGAGCCGGGCTTGCAGGAGGAGGACTCGCTGCCGGACGCCCTTCCACTACTTCATCTTGCTCCTCTTCGCCCTGAAAAAATTTCATCAGCTTTTGAAGCCACAACCACATGCTGCAACGTCCTTTCTTTGCTAACCATCTATTCCCTTTCATCTTACCATGAAATCGGCGCCGAATTAGACCGATTGTGATTTTTTTCCGTATTTGCGAAACCTTTTCTTTACTAAAACGTAATACATAGAGGAACAAAAATACAAATACATAGGGGAGGAACACAGCATGTGGAAAAAAGGAAGTGCCCTACTGCTCGCAGGTATGCTGGTACTCACTGGATGTGCTGGTGAGGCTTCACTGGTGCGCGATTCGATCGTGGCATCCATCGATAAACCAAACTACGACTTCCAAGGCACTGTAAAATTGACCGGAGACGTAGACAAATTGCCTCAGGCATTTGGGGAAACCAATCCTGACAAAGAAGGACAAGCCATTTTGTCCGCTTTGAAAGCAGGGGTAACAGTAAAAGGCTCCCAGCTTGACTTGAAAAACGCAAAAGTTCAACTGGAAGTAAACGACGACAAACTGCTGCGCGACAACAAGCTCTGGACTGGCGACAAAAAAGCGTCTGTTGAGCTGCTCGTAAGCGACGACAAAGTATTCGTGAAATCTCCGCTCGACAACAAATACTTGGCTGTGGATGCAAACACTTCCGGCGCTTTCACTGGCGTAAGCGGAAACGACAAGGCAAACCCGGCGAAACTCAAAGAATACCAAGACAAAATGAACAAGCTGACGCTTGACTTCATCAAAAAATACGTAGGCAAATACGGCTACAAACTGGCTGATGCGAAAAACCTCGGCACAGAAACCGTAACCTTGCCAAACGGCGAAAAAGTGGAAGCGACTCACGTAAACGTGAAGATCGATGCCAAAGAACTGGTAAAAATGTTCTTCTTCACTGCTAACGACGCGGTAGCAAGCCAAGACGTCAAAACGTTCGCAATCGACATGCTGGTGCTGACCAATTCCCTGACAGAAGAAATGTATCCGGAAATGGGCAAAACGACAGAGGCAGAAAAACGTGCCAATGCCGAAGCTACCATCAACGAAGGCTTGAAAGAAGCAAAACAATGGCTGGAAGAGACAGGCAAAACATACACACCTGAAAAAATCGTAGAAGAAATGAAAAAAGAAGGCTTCCACAAGCTGGCTTGGAACCTCGACTTCTACGTAGACAAAAACAAAATGCCTGTTCACCAAAAGAGCGACCTGAGCGTAACGTTCCAGGCGCCAGAAATGAAAGAGCCTTTGACAGTCGGTCTGTTTGCTGATCAATACGCGTTCAACTTCGGAAAAGCAACCAAGTTCGAAATCCCTGCAAAAGACGCTTACCTGACAGCGGAAGACCTTTACAAAGACGAAAAAGCGATCAACAACTTCAGCGACAAAGGCTTCATGCGCCACTTTGCACAAAGCCTGGTGGACGATCTGAAATGGCAAAAAGAACTGGAAGCGGAGTGGGCTGAAGAAGTAACTCCGGCTACTCCTTAACAGCAGCCTTAGCTGCACTTGTAATCGGGTAGGAGGCTACCCAT
>NZ_DOTK01000010.1:0-25368 GCF_003521185.1 Brevibacillus sp. | reverse complement strand
GTGGTCGGCGCGAGTTTCAAGGAAAAATGCCAATGCAAAAAGCTTGCTTGGGCTGACATTTTGTAGTCTGCGTCACCGATACTTTAGGCGGTGGTGATCGAGGGTTTCAAAAAAGCACAGAAACATGAGTAAGAGTCTTCTTCAAGACGGTCGCTTCATGCAACCCGTTCATGAAAAAACTTACTCAATTTCTGCTCTGGATTTTCCGCCCTTGAGCAACCTCCAAAAAACAATATCCGACCAAAGCTTACCGGTGGCCGAGGAAACAGGAGAAACAAGCGAAAGGGCTTTGGGACTCCTTCCGAGGCGCAGGCGAAAAAGGAAAACACGCCTTTAAGCGGCAACGTGCGTCCGCTTCTTCGATCTCGCTGCTTTTGACGCGGTTTTCCTTTTTCGCGGGAGACGGGCAGTCTAACTCCCCCGCTAGAGTCCCACGTCCCTGCAGCGGTTTCTCCTGTTTCCTCCCTCCCCCACAGCCGCGATCAACAGGCCAAACCTGTTAAATCTCCTTATCTAGCAAAAAAACCTCCTTGGCACACAACACAAGAAGGTCTCATCATGGCGAAAATTCACAGGAAACGGGACGAGAAAGGAGAGTACGGTGTTCGCGGTTGTCCAGCCGTATAGAACGAGTAATCGAGCAGGCGAATAGCCGTCTGGCGATTGGTTCAGTCTCTCATAGTTTTTGTAGGTATGCTCTGTCATACATTTCTATGAGCAGCATGCACTGCTCACAGGGGTCCTTGTCTCGCACAAGGATAAGCGTTTGTCCGCGATTTCCTGTGGCTGAGCTGTACTCAGCTTACAAAACATAGCCCCAAGCTTTCTACGTTTTCTAAGCTAAGCACATGAACCATGCGCCTAGTCTTCCAAATCAATGTACTTCTCGGCTTGCGGAAACTCCAGAAAAATTTTGTGGCACTCGTCTTCGATCAACTGGGACAGACGTTTGACCTTACGTTCGAGCTGCAACCCGTTCTCGCGCGCTTTTTCGATATCGTACATGGCGCGGGTAATGGTCTGTTCGCCGCCGTTGTAAAACCTGCCTGTATTCAGCTCTTCTTTTTTCATCGAGCCGTATCTTTTGAGCGAAGCCGCTTCCTTGCGCATATGCTTGGCGGTTTGCATCGCGGTAAACAAGCTGATCTCCTGTTTGTTCCACAAAATATGATGCGCGAGGTTGGCCCCGTGAATCAGCTCGTCAATCTGGCGAAAGTCTTCGCGCGCTTCCTCCAGTTCTTCCGTGATCAGCGTAAACGACCGGGACGGCTCCTCGGCTTTGTCGCCTTTTATATAGACACAGAAAGCGTTATTTTCACGTTCCTGATCCAACTCCGTAACTTTGTGGGCAATATCTGAACGCAACGGAACGAGGGCAGCAAGAGACAATTTTGCCATTCACAACCTTCCTTTCTCACGGGAAAATCTGTACAAGTGTAAAGACGGCCCAAGATATGGAAAGTTACGCTATCCAGCAAAATTTTCTGATGCTGCGAGCAGGCGCACAGCATTTTGTTGCACGCCATGCACTCCGCTCAAACGCTTTTCGACTGATTGAATTTCTTTTGATAGTAGCGCGAAAAACCGATGATACAGGGAACGAGTACGATTGTCGGCATGAACCAGACAAGCGGGTGAACCGAGCTAAGCCCCAACAGACGCGGTGCGCCAAATACGGTAAAAGCCGTAATCGTCGCAATACAGCAGCCGAGCATCCCGCCCAAGTGCTCGAACCACCAGTGAAGCTTGCGCCCCGGCGCGCGCAGCCAGTACCAAAGCTGCGAAGCACCGAGGAAAATCCCGATGAACGGAAACCAGGTCAAGAGAGTAAAACCGATGGACGCTCCATACAGGCTCATAGCGCCTCCCGAAAGCAGCAGCAGGGCAGGAAACAGCAAGTCGATCGCGTGACGGTGCGCAGCCTTGCGATTTTTGTAGCGAAGCACGCGAATCCCGTACCAGGCCGTTGCTGAGCTCAGTATGGCGATAAAAATGAGGAACCAGGCAAAAGTAACCGACTCTCCTGTTTTTTGCGGATCAAAGCCAATTCGCCAAATGCCCATGACCAAAGCTGAGATCGCTACCGCTCCCATCGCCCAGACATACACCCAGCCCGAGCGCACATGTGCCTTTCCGCCTTTTTTGGTGACGACAGGAATCCAGAACACAAGCAAAGCGGTAAACCCGGCGATGATATGGAGCACTTTGAAGATCGAAAAAATGAGCATGGCACAACTCCCCCCTGCTAGTTTTTTGTCAGCGTTTGATGCATGATTTGATGCACTTCATCGACGGACAATCCTTTGGCTTCCGGTGCGATTTGCGTCTTCATTCTGATACCGTACGTGATCATCGTAAAAAGAATGGCGATCTTCTCGGCATCGAGGCTTTCCGGGATCACTCCGGCTTTTTGCCCCACCTCGATCCATTCCTTTGAGGTTTGTATGCTCTCCGCATGCAGTCGGGAAAGCATGTCGCCAATGACTGGATCTTCCCGTTTGCTCAGCAAGTAAATCAGGATCAGGTTCGTCACATCGCGCGGGTCGTGGACATGACTCAAGCTCTGCGAAATAGTCCCCAACGCTTCCGCCAATTCCCCTCCCCCTTCCCTCACAGTCTGGTAAAACCGCTGGCTGATCGCAGCAAATCGCCTCTGTAGCAGCAAGCCCAAAAGCTCATCCTTGCTTTTTACGTAATGGTAAATAGCTCCTTTGGACAATCCCGAACGCTTCATGATGTCTTGCAACGTCGTTTGCTGGCATCCTTTTTCCAGAATCAATTCCTCCGTGGCTGTAAGCAGCAATTGAAAGCTCGGATTTTGATGGATCGATGACATAGTCTCCTCCTGTGAACATGAATGATGGAAGTCCATTTCCTTTCTTTTACTATACAAACCGTCGGTCGGTTTGTCAACTGAATCAAGAAAAGCGGACTCCTGTCGTCCGCCTGGCCTTTCGCTATTCGCCGATTTGTTTATAGTAAATCACCGTGTCGTGCAGTTCTCCGTCCGCCGATTTTGCATACTGGGGAATGCGCCCGGCTTCCTTGTAGCCCATCGCCTGATACAACTGGTTCGACGGATCGCCCGCCCGCGTATCCAATACGAGCAGGCTGCGGTTCTCCGCCATCGCCCGCGCCTCTGCGAGCAGCATCAGCGTGCGGCCAATTCCTTGGCGCTGTGCCGAAGGATGCACCATCAGCTTGACGATCTCGGCCCGGTGCAGTCCGTTCGGCCGATCCGACAACTGAAGCTGGATCGTTCCGACGATGCCCGTTTCCTTTTCTGCTACCCAGACAACAGCCTGTTCGCGCGGGACCAAAGTCCAATACTTGTACGCTTCTTCCTCCGTCAAAGGCGGCAAAAACCCGATGGAAGCCCCGTCCGCCACGACGTCCACCAACAACCGGGCCAATTCGCGCAGCTCCGCTTCCGAAGGCTGGATCACTTCTCGATACGACAATCCTGGCGTCATGCTTTGAACCCTCCGTTTCATGAGGTATCTTGCAGGTTCCTCTCCACTCCATCATAGCGGACGAACGGAGAAAAGTCAGTGAACAAATCACATTTTATGTAAGAAAATCTAACACGCATTAAAACTGTTATTCACTACGGACGATACCCGTACATGCTAAAGATAAACAGCAGACACATATACACAACAGCTGCCGGGATGAGGGAAAGCGCAACGAGCAGCTTTTTCTTCGTTCCCGAAACGGCCATGAACCAAAGGAAGTAGTTGTACACCAGCAGCAGCAAGAAAGGAACAAAGAAAAAGCCCGTCATGAACCCGACCCATTCCGAATTGGTGTCCCAAAACTGTTTCGGAACCGGCAGCGCATGATACTCCTGGTAAATCTCTTCTTTTCGCGCAATAAATACATATGACAAAACCGCGTAATAGACGATCACAGCGAGCTTGCTCCAGCCATTCATTCTTTTCGTCGCCCACGTCAGCATAAAAATGATGCCCAAGATGAACCATAAGCCCATATATTCCATGTTGATCCCTCCTAGAAGGGATTATATTTTTTCGTTGTCTATGAAATAAGTACCAACTTTTTTTGGTACCTCCCCACGCTTCGTCAGCAAGAGTCGACAAAATTTGGAATCCTTCCTATAATAGACTTGTCTAAAAAAATGCTGTCTTTTCGTAGGAGATGGTCATGATTACATACGCGATTTCGTTTGTACTGTCGTTCGCTATCGTCATGGTGCTGATTCCACCGCTGGCCAAACTGGCATTTCGCCTTGATTTTGTGGACAAGCCCCGGAAAGACGTCGAGCGCAAGATTCACCGCGAGCCGATTCCGCTCACGGCCAGCTATGCCATCTTTGTCGGATTCGCCGCATCTTTTCTGTTGTTTTCCAAAGAGTCGCCGGAACAGACTGTCGCCGTATTGATCGGCTCGCTGCTCCTTCTTACCATCGGCACCATCGACGATTGGTACAAAACCCAGGGCAAAGATTTCTCAGCCCTGCCCAAACTGATCGTCCAACTGTCGGCCGCTGTGATTGTGTACATGTCGGGGATCACCTTCTCCGGGTTCTACAATCCGCTTAGCGGCGAGTACATTTTGTTGCCGGAATGGCTTCAATTCGTTCTCACGATCCTCTGGATATTCGGAGTAACTACTGTCATCAACTTTTCGGACGGAATGGACGGCCTCGCAGGAGGACTTTCCGCCATTTCTGCCGGCACCCTGTTTGTTGTGGCTCTCGTCAAAGGCCAGAACACTTCCGCAATCATGGCGATCAGCCTGGTCGGAGTCGCTCTCGCCTACCTTCGCTACAACAAGCCGCCCGCGAAAATTTTCATGGGGGATGCAGGAGCGACTTTTCTCGGGTTCATCCTCGCCGTGATCGCGCTGGATGGAGCGTTCAAGCAGGCAACCGTCCTGTCCTTGTTCATCCCGATTTTGGCGCTGGGCGTCCCGATCTTCGACAACTTGTTTGTCGTGATGAAACGCTTCATGCAAGGCAAGCCGATCTACCAGGCTGATGCGAGCCAGGTTCACTACCGCCTGTTGCGTACGGGACTCAATCCGAAGCAGGTCGTGGCTTTCCTTTGCCTGATCAGCGTCTGTTTCTCGCTCACCTCGATCATCTTGCTGTTGCTTGGAGTCTAACGCAAGCGCATAAAAAATGCCGCTCCGGTCGCTATCAATCGTGACCGTGCGGCTTTTTTATTGGCAAAAATGGTTTCAGGACAACGGACGTCTTGCCGTCAGCATCGTCTGGCAAGTCTGAAAGCCTGTCCGTTCATACAAGGCAATCGCCGGCTTGTTGTGCGTTCCGGTCAGCAAATACGGCTGCAATCCTTTTTCCAGCGTCCGGTTTACAAAAAATGCGGCGAGCTGCTTGCCGTAGCCTTTTCCTTGATGCAGCGGATCGACAAACACATCGTAAGCCTCGCCGTGCGAGGTGACGATCAGCGAACCGACGAACGCTCCCGCTTCGTCATAAAACATGTGAATATCGTCTTTCATCTCCGTCAGCAGCCACTTTTTCCACGACTCCATCGTTTGCTCGGAGCAATCTGTCAATCGGTACGGCTTCAGGTCGATGCCTTTGCGCACTTCGTAGTAGGCATCACTCTGGGACTGGATGTAGCGCTCCAGATCACCCTCGGCAAAAGGCTTGATCGCAAGCGTCGGCTCAGCGAGCATGCCGCCGCTGTATTGCATCAGATGCTGTCCCCACAAAGGCACAAAGCCTCTCCCGGCAAAAAACGCTTCCGCTTCCCCTTCGTCGACACGATAAGTAGCGGCTACAGCCGTCATCCTTTTCTCCTGCTGTTCCAACTGCCGAAAAAGCTGGTCGAACAGACTGGAACCGATCCCTTGGTTTCGCCACTCAGGGCGCGTATAGACATAAATTTCAGCCGTTCCTTCTTCACCAAAGGAAGTGACATCATACATGCCGCAGGCAACAATCTCCCCTTGCTGTTCGTACAGGAACACGGTAGCGGACTTCAAAATCGCGGCAATCTCCAGCGCGCGCCATTGCACCCCGCGTTGCAGCATCGCCACAACCGCTTTCATGTCGCCATCGTGCATGTCTCGAATCATGTTCTCTTCTCCCTCTATTGCGCACAGTCTGCTTGCTAGTGATTCGGTGCCCCCGTCGTTTCGGTTGCTTGCTCCAACTGTTTTTTATGCTGCAAGCATGCCTGGCACCTTCTGCTTTTCCTGCCGAAAGCCGTGTAGTATTTCTGCTTTTTGCAGGAGCGGCACGTCATGTACAGCGGGCTGGACAAATTATAGTTCTCTTCGGGCGTGTTTTGCGACAGGTGAACCGTCTTGTTGTACTTGATCAACAGGTGAGCTGTATGTATCGCATCAACCAGCGCGGAATGCAGCCTTCCTTCCTGGACAATTCCGGCACAATCGATCGCATCCTTGAGACTCATCTGCTTGCGGTCGGCGAGCAGCATGCTGATCGCGGGCTGAATATCGTTGTAATTGCGCATCCAGCTGAAATCCAGCCCAAAGCGGGCGCAATGCTCGATCATCAGCCGCTTGTCATCCTGGCCCCACGAGCACAGGTAGTAGTCCGAATCGGTTCCAATCCACTCCAAAAAGGAATGGAAGCCTTTGCGAAACGGAATAAACGTCGGCATGTTTTCCTTGTCCAAACCGACGAACTTGCGGGTGCGCTCCGAAATTCTGCGCTCGATGGCCGGAAACGTATAGCTCTGGAAGGTGTCTACCTCCACGCCGTTTGGTCCGGGAACAATTTTTGCCGCTCCGATCTCGATGATTTCCGGAATCTTGTCTTTTTGATGAGTCAGTGTCGTTTCCAGGTCATATACAATGATTTGCAAGCGTGATCACATCCTGAATGTATTGCTTCTATTATGAACGCTTATGGGTATGGATTGCAAAAACATCGGCAAAAGATTTGCTTTTTTTATGGAGGAATGGTCTCGAAGCGGTGACTGACCACAAAGAAAAATGGCTGCCGGAAATGGCAACCATCAGATCGTTTTTCGCAGCCAGGCCAGGAACGCCCAGCGTCTTTCCGTCCGGCGCTTGTAGGAGGGCAGCCCCCGGTAGACTTCTACAGCTTCCTGAAAGGACGCTTTCGCCTTGTCTTTTTGCTGCAATTCGCCGTACACCACGCCAAGTTTGAAGTATACCTCGCACGATGACATGTTCATCTTCGCCAGCTCGCCCAAATATTCCAGCGCTTTTTCCTGTTGTTTGCGCTTCGCATATTCTTCCCCGACGATGAGGTATGGCTCTCCGTACCGGACGCGCGGATTCAGTTGCAAAGCCTTGCCGATCAGCTCCAGTCCTTCTTCCATCCGTCCGACCTTGAGCAAGCAAATTCCTTTGTCGCACAAATATTCAGCCGAATCTTGCATCGCGATAGAAATACCGTCCAGATAGGTCAAAGCTTCTGTGTACTGCCGTTTTTCCATGAGCAGCCGGGCAGCCTCAAGCTTGGCAGGCGTATCGTGCGGATTTAGCCTAAGCTGGCTGTTCAGGGCGGACAGTCGCCTCCAGCGCCGATACGGCTTCGTGATGTCAGGCAGCAGCCGGACAAAGCGCAAATCGAGAAAGTACAGGACGAGCAAAATGACGAGCAGCGCGATAAACGGATTACCTGTCAGCCACCATAAAAATGAGAACAAGAACAATTTCCCCAAAAGCTTCCCCTCAATCCTCTATTTTTTTCCTTTTTTACTATATGAGTCTAGCAAGTCTATTGTCAAATATTGTTACAGGGACAAAAAGGTTACTACTACAAGGGGTTGTTATCGCGAAAATTATAGGTTACTATATCTGTGGTAACTTCATTCTTTTATCCAAAAGGAGGTTTGCTCGTCACCGTGAACATGAAAGTATACATTCTGGCCATCGCTGCCTTTGTTGTCGGTACGGTAGAGTTGATCATTGGCGGCATTTTGGACATCATCGCGGAGGATTTGCAAGTCTCCATCAGCACAGCCGGCTGGCTGATTACGATGTTTTCCATTATTTTCGCGCTATCTGCTCCGATTCTTTTGACCGTGACGGCGAAAGCCGAGCGGAAGTCTTTGTACGTCTGGGCGCTAGTTGTGTTTTTGCTCGGCAACGTGATCTCTTTCCTCAGTCCTACTTATTTCGTTTTGATGCTTGGGCGGATTTTTTCCGCAGCGAGCGGCTCGTTGATCATCGTCCTGTCCATCACCATCGCTTCTTCCATTGTCAAAGAAGCGTACCGGGCCAGAGCGATCGGCGTCATTTTCATGGGAGTCAGCGGCTCGCTCGTCCTCGGAGTTCCGCTTGGTCTTGTCATCGGCAATTCGTTTGGCTGGCGCGCTCCGTTCCTGCTCATCTCGGTTTTGACGCTCGCTGCCATCGTCGGCATTTACGCCTTTTTGCCCAAAATTCCGGCAAGACCCACGATTCCGCTGAAAGAACAGCTCGCGACGCTGAAAAGACCGAAGATCATCAGCGCTCAACTGACATCTGTTTTGATGCTGACCGGGCACTTAACACTGTACGCTTACTTCACTCCGTTTTTAAAAACGGCTTTGCAGCTTTCCTCGGGCTGGGTGAGCATCGTCTACTTCATTTTCGGCATCTCAGCCGTATTCGGCGGCGGGATTGGCGGCTGGGCAGCAGACAAGCTTGGCTCGACGAAAAGCATTCTTGTCATCATCGCTTCGTTTGCCATCGTGATGTTTCTCATTCCGGCCGTCACGTTTTCGCTCTACCTGTTCCTAGTCGTGATGATTGCCTGGAGCATGCTGAGTTGGGCGATTACACCAGCCCAACAAAACTACCTGATCGAAACCGCGCCGGAGTCGTACGAAATCCAGCAAAGCCTGAACACTTCCGCCCTGCACATCGGCATCGCGCTCGGCTCGGCTGTCGGCGGCTTCGTGATTGAGCATTACTCCGTTGTGGACACGGCTTGGGTAGGCGGCATCTTCGTGCTTCTGGCCTTTGTCTGCGCTCTGTTTTCCGTTACAAGACCTGCTTCCGCCAAAAAGCTCGGTCAATCTATTCCCGTTTAACCCATTCAAGGAGGTGAACGCCGCTGTGTGAGGAACGAGAACGAAAGTGGTCCATGCTCGCGCTCGCCCACACAACGGCCTTATCATGAGCACACATATTCAAGCCAAACCAGGTGAAATCGCAGAAAGCATCCTGTTGCCAGGCGATCCGCTGCGCGCCAAATACATCGCGGAAACGTTTCTCGGCGATGTGACCTGCTACAATCAAGTTCGCGGCATGCTCGGCTTTACTGGCACGTACCGCGGAAAACGGGTATCTGTCCAAGGCACAGGCATGGGCGTCCCGTCGATTTCGATTTACGTCAACGAACTGATCCGCGATTACGGCGTGAAAAATTTGATTCGCGTCGGCACATGCGGCGGCATTCAGAAAGATGTCAACGTCCGTGACGTGATCATCGCCATGACAGCGTGCACCGATTCGAACATGAATCGCCTGACGTTCCCTGGTTTTGACTACGCGCCATGCGCCAACTTCGACTTGCTGAAAAAGGCGTACGATGCCGGAGTCGCCAAAGGGTTGTCTGTACGGGTCGGCAACGTGCTGACAGCCGACGTGTTTTATCGGGAAAGCATGGAGCCGGTGAAAAAGCTCGGCGATTACGGCGTGCTGGCTGTGGAAATGGAAACGACCGCGCTTTATACGCTCGCTTCGAAATACGGCGTCAACGGCCTGTCGATCCTGACCGTCAGCGATCACATTTTCACTGGCGAGGAAACGACTGCCGAAGAACGGCAAACGACGTTCAACGACATGATCGTCATGGCACTGGAAGCGATCGCAAGCGAATCGTAAACATACAAAAAGGGATCGGCCCGCTTCGGCTGATCCCTTTTTTCTATTTATCCTTCTTGACGCAGCACGATCGAAGCCAAAATCATCCCCGCAATGACTGGCTCCCCGCTCTCGACTTCAATCGCCTCTACGCTGCCCGTGACCGGAGAGAGAATGTCCATTCGCCTGCTCCCCTCTGCCAATGTGAACAGCAATTCCCCCTCCTGCACCGAATCGCTCAATTGAAAAAAGATTCGCTCAATGGTTCCGGCAAACGGCGATACCACGTCATACTTTAAACCCAATCGGCTCACCTCGACTTATCTTTTCTTGGATTTCCTGATACTTGCGACTGATCGTGGACTGGCTGACGCCAAGCACTTTGGCAGCCATGGAGGTCGTCTTGAACTCATCCATCGCCATCTTGATCAGCTGCTCCTCCATCGCTCTCGTCGCTTCCTTCAACGGCATGATTTTGGTCAGACGCTGGCGCAAATACTGCTTCTTTTTCGTTTTCAAAAGCGGTGTGATATGGTGCGCCTCAATCAAATCCTCGTCTGCGGTGACCACAATCCGTTCGATGATGTTTTGCAGCTCGCGCACGTTGCCCGGCCAGGAATACGATTCGAGCAAGTCGAGAGCGTCCTGGGACAATTGCGTGGAGCGCGCGTATTTTTCATTGAACGTCTGCAAAAAGTGCAAACTGATCAGCGGGATGTCTTCCGGGCGATCCCGCAGCGGCGGAATGACGACAGGGATGACGTTCAGCCGATAGTACAAGTCTTCGCGGAACGTGCCTTCTTCGACCATTTTTTCGAGATTTTTGTTGGTCGCGGCAATGATTTGCACGTCGACCTCGACGATCTCGGAGCCGCCTACGGGAATAATTTCCCGCTCCTGGAGCACGCGCAGCAGCTTGACCTGCAAATTCAGCGGCATTTCGCCGATCTCGTCGAGGAACAGCACGCCTTTGTGCGCCATCCGGAAGTACCCCGGCTTCCCGTTCGAGTTTGCACCTGTGAATGCGCCCTTTTCGTAGCCAAACAACTCGCTTTCCAGCAGCGTCTCCGGGATCGCCCCGCAGTTGACTTTGACGAACGGTTGGCTGTAGCGCGGTCCCAGCTCGTAAATCGTGCGGGCAAACACTTCTTTGCCGACGCCTGATTCCCCGGTGAGCAGCACCGTAGAGGACGTGTTGGCGATCTTGTGGATGTATTTCATCACTTTTTCCATCGGTTCGCTGGCGTAGATCAGCTGGCGGTTTTTCGCGTACTGCTTCTGGTCGCGCAAATGCTCCAGCTCTTTTTTGTACTTTTCCGATATTTTTTTGACTTGCAGCAGCTCTTCCTTCAACATGACTGTCTCCGTCACGTCGCGCAAAGCGATGACGATCCGCTCCAGCTTTCCGTTGTCAGCGAAAATCGGGTTGCCGACAGCCAGCACGTTTTTGCCCGAGCGGCTTTCCTGTGTGACAGACACCTTGCGCTTGCGCTCCATCACCATGCGGACAATCGCCGAGAAAAACAAGCCCTCCTGTTCCAGCTCCATCAGATTGATGCCGAGCAGCTGCTCCTTGTTGATTTCCCAAAAGTCTTCGATCAGGTTGCCGCTGTAGCGCAGCAGCACGCCTTTTTCATCGAGGACGAGAATTTCGTCGTAGATCGAGGAGAGAATCCCTTGCAAGTCGGTGTTGAGGTTTTTGACGTACTCCATTTCCATCGCCATTCGCTCGATAAAAGGCAAATCTTGCAGGACGATCGTCGCTCCGGTCACCGTGCCATCGTGGCTGTGGATCGGGCAAAAGTCGGCGAGCACGCCGATTCGTTCGTTGACGATGATGTAATTGAGCACCTTTTCCCCGTTTTCAATCACTCGCTGAAAAACGCCCGGGTCCAGCAATTCGCCTACCCGTTGCTGTCGCAACTCTTCTGGCGTTACGCGAACCATCCGCAACACTTCGGAGCTGAAGTTTTCGATCTGCCCCTTTTTGTCCACGATCAAAATGCCCATCGGAATCGAGTTGAGCAAAGATCGCATCCAATCCGGGTGGCCGGACTGATTGGTCAAAATGTAGTACAAGACATCCTCGCGGCGCAAATAGCCTTCGTCTTGCCCCGCCGGGTCGCGGACGACCACGACTTCCTCCCCAAACACCTTGAAGTAGTCGGGTATGCTGATTCCTTGCTGATAATAGGCGAGGTTGGTCTGGTACGGAAGCTCCCGAACGGGCTTGTCCATCCAGCCCGGCTCGGTCAAGAGCGGCAGCATATCCGTATTTCGTATATAAGCAACATACTTGTTTTCGCTTTTGGGATCGGTAACAAACACATAACGCTCGTTGAACCGAGTCATGATGTCCCACACTTCATTCGCAGAAGATTCAAACGATACTGGATACGTTTTTCGTACAAAACAATTGGAAACCATAGGTCCTCCCAATATAGCTTGGCATGTGACTACTATTATACTCAGGGCTCCCATGGAGAAGAAAGGGAAAAGAAGACTGGGGTGGGCAGTCTTCTTTTCCTGTCTATCGGTTAGATTTGGACTTGCGGCAGCACTTTTTGGAAAGTCTCGATGACTTTGTCTGCTTCTTCGTACGTAATCGTGAGGGGCGGTTCGATGCGGATCGTCTTGGCATTGATCAGCGTTCCGGCTACCAGAACGCCGTTGTCAAACAAGCCTTTGGACACCTCGTAACCAATCTCGTCGTTATGGAACTCGATTCCGATCAGCAGCCCTTTGCCGCGCACTTCCTGCACTTTGTCACTGTGAGCCGCTGCTGCGGCGCGCAGCCCTTTCAGCATGTACTCGCCCATTTCCACGCAGCGGTCCAGCAAGTTTTCCTCGATCAGCACGTTGAAGGTCGCAATCGCTGCGGCGCACGCCAGCGGATTTCCGCCAAAAGTCGTCGTCTGCACAAACGGGTTCGGGAAAAAGCTTTTGAATACTTCCTCCGTCGCGACCACCGCTCCTGCTGGCATGATGCCCCCGCCAAACGCTTTTGCCAGGCACAAAATGTCCGGCACCACATCGTAATGCTCGCAGCAAAACATTTTTCCGGTGCGGCCCATTCCCGTCTGCACTTCGTCCAAGATGAGCAGGGCACCGTACTGGTCGCACAGCTCGCGCACTTGCTTCAAGTAGTTTTCCGGCGGCAGGTTCACTCCGCCTTCGCCCTGGATCGGTTCGAGGATCACCCCGGCAATTTCTTCCCCGACGAGCGCGCACGCCTCGAATGTTTTGCGCAGCATGTCGATATCGCCAAAATGCACATGGCGGAAGCCGGGAATCATTGGCAAAAACGGTTTGCGGAATACGCCTTTGGCCGTAGCGGACAACGCTCCCAGGCTTTTGCCGTGGAACGCTTTTGTCGTAGCGATAAACGTAGTGCGCCCTGTGTGCATTTTCGCCAGCTTGATCGCCGCTTCTACCGTCTCCGTACCGCTGTTGGCAAAATAGGCGTACTTCAGCTCGCCCGGCGTCACGTCAGCCAAAATTTTGGCGAGCATGGCGCGCAGCGGATCGAGCAAATCCTGGCTGTGCAGCGGTTGACGGTTGAGCTGGTTAATGACGGCCTCTACTACTTTTGGATGGCGATGCCCGACGTTGTAAATGCCAAAGCCGCCGAGACAATCGATGTATTCTTTTCCGTTTACATCCATAAAGGAGTTCGGGCCTGCGTCCTTCCATTCCACGGCGGCGAACTGTCCGTCTTTCGTAACCGACTTGCGGTAGCCGAGAAAGCCGGGATTTACGTGGTCGCGGAAGTTCTCGACCGTCTGGCGCGTTACCCACTCTGCCTCGTCTTTTGTAATGTCGGTTTTGGCGATCAGATCGAGAATCTGGCTCGTATAGGCGTAGACGTCTTTGTACTGTTCTTGTACTTGTATGTTCTGCTGTTTGCTCTCCACGGTTTTGCTCATCTCGCTGTCCTCCTGATTGGTTGGATTAGTTTTCAAACCAGCCGGTTGGCTGAACTTGCAGGTTGATGTTGATTTGCTTCACTTCCGTGTACTCCTCGAAGCCAAACGTGCCCAGGCCGCGGCCGATGCCGCTTTGCTTGTAGCCGCCCCAAGGCGCTTCGTTGTAGGTCGGATGGTAACAGTTGATCCACGTAATTCCGGCGCGCAGCTTTTTGATGACGCGCATCGCTTTGGCGCCATCCTGGGTGAACACGCCGCCCGCCAGTCCGTACACGGTATCGTTGGCGAGACGCACGGCATCTGCCTCGTCTTTAAAGCGTTGAATCGCCAGCACTGGCCCGAAAATTTCTTCCTGAACAATTTTCATGGACGGGGTCGTATCGGTGAAAATCGTCGGCTCGATGAAATAGCCTTTTTCCAGACCGTTTGTCGTCAGGCGGTTTCCTCCGCACAAGAGGCGTGCCCCTTCTGCTTTGCCCAGCTCGATGTAATGGAGAATTTTTTCCATGTGAGCCTGACTGACGACCGGGCCCATCTCCGTAGCAGGATCGTCGCCACGGCCTACGCGTATTTTTTGGGCGCGCTCCACCAGTCGCTCGACGAAGCGGTCGTGAATGCTATCTTCGAGCAGCAGCCGCGATCCCGCCGAGCAAACTTGCCCTTGATTCGCGAAAATTCCGAATAGCGCGTAATCAACAGCCGTATCGAAGTCTGCATCTGCGAAAACGATGTTCGGCGATTTGCCGCCCAGTTCGAGGGAGATTTTTTTGATGTTGCCGACAGCAGCCCGCATGATGCTGCGCCCGGTGGCCGTACCGCCTGTAAAAGAAATTTTGTCGACCAGATGGCTCTCGGCAAGCTCGTTTCCGACCGTTGCTCCCGCTCCGAGCACCATGTTGGCTACGCCTTTGGGAATGCCGACTTCCTCGATGATTTCAAACAGCTTTTGGGCGGTAACCGGAGTGACCTCTGACGGCTTGAACACGATCGTATTCCCGGCGGCGAGCGCAGGCGCAATTTTCCACACACCCATGAGCAGCGGATAGTTCCACGGCACGATCAGGCCGCACACACCGACAGGCTCGCGCACGACCATGGCTTGCACCGGGTCTGCCACGTGATACGTCTGTCCGTCCGGCTTGGTAGCCAGCCCCGCGTAGTAGCGGAAGCAAGCAGCCGCATCCGCGACGTCAAAAGCTGTCTCGCGCAATGGCTTTCCATTGTCCAGCGTCTCCAGCCTGCCGATTTCTTCCGCCCGCTCCTCCAGCTTGTCGGCAATCGCCAGCAAGTAGCGGGCGCGCTCCGCTGCCGGAAGTTCCGACCAGATGCCGCTATCGAACGCATCGCGGGCGATCTGAATGGCATGGCGGGCGTCTTCCACATCCCCTTCTGCCGAGAGCGCAATCACTTCCCCTGTAGCGGGATTCAAGATTTCGCGGGTCTTCTTGCTTTGCGCATCCACCCATTCCCCGTTGATGTACATCTTCAGGTTTATCATGCAATCCATCCTCTCCTTCCGCTGTGTCCCTTCTCAGTGTCATTCCTTAAAGCAACTCCCGTGCCAATCAAGGAAGCACGACTACCATTGGTGTAAGCCTGGGCACTTGTACGACTGATTTATGCAAAAAATCATCGATTATGCAAAAATGAATAGATTTCTTATTGGCTCGCCAGCTGATTTTGCCGGAGGGCAACCAGGGCGGCAAAGTCGTGAATCAATGTCGCTGCCAACAGCGAAGTAATTTGCGTCGGATCGTACGGAGGCAACACTTCCACGAGGTCAAACCCGATGTAGTTCAGGCCTGTCAGGGAGCGTATGATTTGCAGCGCCTCGTGACTGGTGAAGCCGCCTACCTCAAGCGTTCCGGTGCCGGGTGCGAAGGCGGGATCGATAAAGTCGATGTCAAAAGTGAGGAAGCAAGGAGTTTCTCCAATCTGCGCTTTGATTTGCGCAATGACATCCGCAAATCCGCGGCTGCGCAGCTCTTGTGTCGTGATCACGTTGTACCCCAGCTCGTAGCTGGCCTCGATGTCGCCCGGATGGTTCAGCGTCCCGCGAATCCCGACCTGAAGTACTTTGTCCGGCTGCAAAAGTCCTTCCTCGTGCGCCCGGATGAACGGGGAACCGTGCCAATATTTTTCGTCGTAGTACGTGTCCCACGTGTCTGTATGCGAATCAAACTGGATCATCGCTACCTGTCCGTATACTTTTTTGGCGGCGCGCAAGGACGCTAATGTAATCGAATGATCGCCGCCCAGCCCAATCGGCACGATGCCTTTTTTCATCAGGTCGAGCACGGCTTCTTCCATCAGCTCATAGCTGCGGTGGATGTTGTGCGGAATGACCGAAACATCTCCGACATCAATCGCTTGCGTATCCTCGAACGGGTATACTTTGTGCGTCGGATGATACGGAAACAGCGTCATGGAAGCCTGGCGAATCGCTTGCGGAGCAAACCGCGCCCCTACGCGAAACGAAGCGGCCGTGTCGAACGGCTGTCCGATAATCGCTACTTTGGCATTTTCTCTTGCCGACGGTAACCGCATGAACGTGCCTGTCGTGCAAAACTCCGGTTTTACGTCTGGGGAAAGTGGATATTGCATAGGTTGAAGTCCTCCGTTTGTAGATAGTGTGTAGGAGACGGCTGCATTTTGTTCTACAGCGTTGGACTTTTGGTTTGGCTATCTGGTGTCTATCCCTCTGCTCCTGTCCAACGCTGCCTGTATTCGTTTGCCATGTAATGGCGAAGCGGCAAAAGAATCATCGACAGCAGGACGGCAATGAGGAAAAGCTTGTTTCGCATCGCTCGTAACCACTCCTTGTTTCCTTCCTTGCTTGTTCGCGGAATAATTATTGCAAATATTATGCCAATTTACTTTTCCAGCGAACACTTGCAGCAAGGGGGGCGGCTTATGCGGTTTTGCATAATCTATGCGTTTTTGAATCATCGTTTTTGCATGGACTGGTCATGAAAAGGGCGCTGCTCTGGTGAGCAACGCCTTTGATTTTTGTTTAGTTTGACCGCTGCCGCATACACAGCCTTCCCGTCTCCTATCTTGTATTGCTCCGCTGTTTCGTCCGCCTTGCGGAAGCTCGTTTCCGTCTTTTCACGCAGCATCCTGGTCGACTGTGGCTTCATTCCAGTCCGACAGCGTCATCATGCTGCGCGTGATAGCAGAGCCGATAAACATCTGCGTTATTCCGCCATCCATCCACACCAACGGAATCCACTTACTTTCCACACGCTTGTCTCCCAAAGAGAGCAGAAGCAAGCGCGACCGTTTTGTATGCATTTTGGGGTAATCCATGAATTTTTGCATGAATAGGAACGCGCATGCTGTCCCCTCCCGCAGCAAAAAGCGGGATAGATGGCGCCCTTTCGCGTTTGGCATATCACTTGCTTACATGGCTGAGAGAAATAGTCGCATCATGTACACCACAGTTTGGGGAAGCAAGGGGGGCAAACGGCATGAGGAAAAACGATGCGACCAGACTCCGCAGCCGGGCGGCCGGGGGTTTGGATCGAATAGAAGCTGACCGCGAAATGTTAACCGCTTTCATTTTACAAACAAAGGGGATTGGTCATGGAAAAAAGCCTGAATCATTCAACTGCACCCACATTAAAAAGAAGCTTGAAGCTGTGGCAGGTTATCGTTTTGGGACTGGGCTATTTAACACCTCTGACCGTTTTTGATACGTACGGCATCGTCAGCCAGGAAACAGGCGGGCATGTTCCGACTGCCTATATTTTGGCGCTGGCTGCCATGCTGTTTACCGCATCCAGCTACGGGAAAATGGTGCGGGTATTTCCCGTCGCCGGGTCTGCCTACTCTTACGCCCGTCAGGCGATTAACCCGCACATCGGCTTTCTCGTCGGCTGGGTATCACTCCTCGACTACGTATTTCTGCCTGTCATTAATGTACTCCTCGGCAAAATTTACTTGTCTGCCGCCTTTCCGATGGTTCCGGGCTGGATATTGGGCATCCTCCTGGCTGCGGTCACTACTTACATCAATTTTCGCGGTATTCAGTCTACGGCCAACTTCAATACATTGCTGGTCGTGTTTCAGGTCATCGTTGTCGTCGTTTTCGTCTGCCTGAGCATTTCGCACATTGCTTCTGCCGCCAACGGTGCGCCTGCTTTTACAGCCCAGCCTTTTTACGGGGAAGCGATCTCGCTGCCGACGCTGCTCACCGGGGCTGCGATTCTCTGCTTTTCGTTTCTCGGCTTCGATGCCGTCACCACGTATACGGAAGAAGCGGTTGACCCGCTGAAAACGATCCCGCGCGGCATTTTTCTCGTAGCATTGATCGGGGGCGTCATCTTCATCACGACTTCCTACTTCACTCAGCTTGCTTTTCCGGCGGTGGACCATTTCCAAAATCCGGAGTCGCCTTCACCCGAAATGTCGATGATTCTCGGACAAGATCTGTTTTACGCGATCTTCGTAGCGGGCAGCATAACCGCTGCGCTTGCTTCCGGGATCGCTTCCCATACGAGCGCTTCCCGCCTGCTGTACGTGATGGGCAGAGAAAACGTCCTGCCGAAAAAGCTGTTCGGCCACCTGCACCCTGTCAAAGGCATTCCGGCGCGCAACGTCTTTTTTGTCGGAGCCATCTCCCTGGCCGCTTTGTTTCTCGACCTGGAAACGGCGCTTGCCTTCATTAATTTTGGCGCATTGACCGCTTTTACTGCCGTTAACGCCTCTGTGATCGCCCATTACTATATTCGCAATCAACAGCGTTCTGTGCGCGATGTCGTTCACTACCTGCTTTCGCCGTTGATCGGCACCAGCTTTGTCGCTTTTCTCTGGTACAACCTGGACAGCCACGCGCTGACCCTTGGACTCACCTGGTCGTTGGTCGGCATCAGCTACTTGCTGTTCAGCACCAAATTTTTCACCAAAAAGCCTCCGGTCATCGACTTCGAGGAAGCCATTTAAAGCTCGGCCCCAAATCAAGCACAGGAGTGAGTCGACAATGAAGTTTGAATATTCGTACGATCAATCGGAAAATTTGCTGTCCCGCTTCGTCACTTTTGCCACCGAGCAGCGCCGCTATGATTTCGCCTTTTTCTACTCCCGGCATTTCGATGGAAAAAGTATCGTCATGTCGCTGCAAAACATGCGCGCCGCCTTGCTGTGCTCCGACGATGTCGGCCACGATCACAACTGGGTTCATTCGTTGGCTGTGCATGCAGAAGACGAAGAGGTCGTTTCCAGTTTCCTTGCGAAAGCGCTCTCTTCCTTGTTCAAACACGACGATCTCGATTAATGAAAGAAACTTTCACGAGCTGGTGCCTGTTTGCGGCATCGGCTTTTTTGCGCTGTGACGCCCGGCGATCCTTGATCGTCATGATCGGCGAACAAACAACCTTTTCCGTCTCCGCACAAGCTGCTTGCCGTTCCCGGAAAGGAAACCGTATCGACCGCTTTCACAGTAGCAGGTATCCGGAAAATCGGAACCTTTTCGCATGGCGGCAGGAAAATGCATGCGCAGCCAGTAAAATAACAAACAGCCCGCTTATTCTCAAACGGCTAACAAGGAGGATAACAACCATGTCCCACGATTGGCACATCCAGCTTGCTACGCCACACGATACGCTGGCTGTCATCAGTCTGCTGAAGCAGGTCGCGCAATGGCTGAAAGAGTCAGGGATCAGGCAATGGGCGTTTCTTTTGGAAGGCGGAGACGACGAGGAGATTGCACAAGCGATTGTGGATCAGCACACGTATCTCGTACGGAAAGGGCCGGAGCTGATCGGCACCTTTACCGTCGCAGCCAGCCAAACGGAATGGGACCGCCATATTTGGGGAGAAGATGCTTCCGAAAACAGCCTCTATCTTCACAGGCTCGCCCTGCGTCCTGCTACGATGCGAAAAGGACTCGGAGCCGATCTGTTGACCTGGATCACGCAGCATGCAGCAAGCGAGCAGAAGAACCTGAGACTGGATTGCGTAGCGGACAATCCGCAGCTGAACCAGTTTTATCAGCGCAACGGCTTCCACCTGCTCGGGACAACAGACGGACATCACAAATGGCAAAAGAGCGTGGAACCCCGCGCTTAGCGAATTTGGGCTTTCGCCTTCATAGGCAACTGCATACGGTAATAGGGACAGCAACTGGAGAGAGGAGCAATTCAATGTATCCGTCGCACTATGGTTATCCATGGCATCCCCCTGTCACGCCTGTGAACTGGGACTGGGACCAAACGTCTTGGGGACACCACTGGTATCCAGCCTATTATCCTTGGTACAGCAACTGGGAGAGCAGTTGGAATCGGGTCGAGCTGAAAGATTACGGCCCCCACCCGCTGGCGATCAATATCGATGAAGCGACAAAGCAAAACAACTATTACCGCACCGCCTTGTGGACGGGGAAGCATTTGCAAGTCACCTTGATGAGCATTCCGGTAGGTGGAGACATCGGTTTGGAAATACATCCGGACACCGATCAGTTCTTCCGCATTGAGGACGGACACGGGCTTGTGCAAATGGGAGCGAGAAAAGACCGGCTGGACTACCAGGCAAGACTCAATGACGATTACGCCGTGATGGTTCCCGCAGGCACGTGGCACAACATCATCAACACCGGAAACGAGCCGCTGAAGCTGTACTCGATCTACGCGCCGCCCCACCATCCGCACGGAACGGTCCACCGAACAAAGGCGGCTGCCATGGCAGAAGAACGGCATCACTCCTGATGAGCCATTTGACTTCAAGCAAAAATCCCGACTGACCCTGCGTGCAGGAGTCGGGATTTTTTCATGGCAAATGCTCAATTGCTCAGCTTTCGACGAGTGCTTGCGTATGCTCAAAAACCACTTTTCCATCCACGATTGTCAGCACTGCTTTCGTATCCGGGATTTCCTCGACTGGCACCGCGAAAAGATTGCGCGCAAGCACGACGATGTCTGCCAGCTTGCCCGCCTCCAGCGTGCCCAGCTCCTGTTCCCGGAACGAGCCGTAAGCAGACCCGGCTGTGTACGCCCGCAGTGCCTCGGCCAGCGTAATTCGCTCGTGCGGATGCCAGACATCTGCGCCGCCGCTGTCGATCCTGGTGACAGCCCGGTACACCTGGAGCAACGGATTCAGCAGATCGATCGGGAAGTCTGTCCCGAACGCCAGCCTCGCCCCGGCCTTTTGCAGCGTGTTGATCGAGAAGACATGCTTCTCCCGCTCCGCCCCGATCCGGTCGGTATAGACGCCGCGTTCGGACATGGCAAAATGGTCGGGCTGCATCGAAGCGGTGACATCCAGCTCCCGGAACCGGGGAATATCATCCGGGTGGATGACCTCCACATGCTCGATCGAGTGGCGGGCATCGCGCTTGCCGTTTGCTTTTTGCGCTGCTTCGTAGGCGTCAAAGGCAAGCCGGATCGCTCCGTCTCCGATGGCGTGGAAGCGGATCGCGAAGCCTTCCTTGTCGGCATCCACCACCCATTGTTTGATCGTCTCCGGCGGGAATGACGTCTCGCCCCGCGTGTCGGGCTGATCGGCATACGGCTCAAGCAAATACGCTGTGCGCGCTGTAATGACGCCATCGATAAACTGTTTCAGCCCCGATACGCGCAGCATGTCTGACTGGTACGTCTCGCGAAGCTGTTTGGCTCGCTCCAGGTCGCCATCCAGGGCAGGCCAGAGATGAATCCGCATCGTCAGCTCATCTGCCGCCTCAAACTCGTGGAATACGTCATAGTCCGTCAAGATCGCCATCGATTCCGTCGCAAACAGGTCGTGAACCGCCGTTACGCCCAGGCTCGCCGCATACGCGAGGAAGTTGCGGAACAGTTCGCGCCTTTTTTCGCGGGAAAAGTGATACGCGTGCTGGACGACGGCTCCCATCGCCTTTTCATACAAAAGGCCGTTCGGCTCCCCCTCCTCGTCTTTGCCGATGATCCCGAAAGCAGGGTCTTCCGTATCCCTGTCGATTCCGGCCAGTTCCAGCGCTTTGGAGTTGACCCAGGCGTAATGCCCTTCCGCGTGAAACATGAGCGCTGGCCGATCCGGCACAGCCTGATCCAGCGCGTAGCGATTCGGCAATTGCTGCGTGTCCCAATAAGCCGCGTCCCAGACGTTGCCAATGACCCACGGCTCATCCGGTTTTGCCTGGGCAAACTCGCGGATCATTTCCAGCGCTTCTCTTTGCGATCGGGCGGAAAACAAG
Organism: Brevibacillus sp.; assembly: GCF_003521185.1. Taxonomy (NCBI): domain Bacteria; kingdom Bacillati; phylum Bacillota; class Bacilli; order Caryophanales; family Paenibacillaceae; genus Brevibacillus; species Brevibacillus sp. The sequence goes on along the minus strand of NZ_DOTK01000010.1, from coordinate 3,492 downwards.
TTGACGCATTCCATCGCCACGGCCCCGTGCATGATGTGCAGGTGAAAATCGTGGAATCCCGGCATGATTAGCTGGTCGGCAAACGAATACACTTTCGTCTCTTCCCCGGCATAAGCGCTGATCTCTTCTTTTGTGCCGACCGCGATGATTTTGTTGTTGGCAATCGCAATCGCCGCTGGCTCCGGCTTCTCGGAAAGCCCGGTAAAAACGGCGTTGCTTGATACGATCAAATCCGCTATTTGTTTTCCCATTGTTTGCCTCATCCTCTCATTTTTCGCTGGAAACGAGTTAAGTTGCCTTCAGCAATGACCGCTGTTTAGCCCATCTCGCATCACCCTTTCCTCCCTGCTGGAATGCTCGATTTCGCCCCATTAGTGCACTTCGTCTACCGTCAGCATCGGCGGCGGCTGTCTGAACATTTTCGTCAGTCCAACGAGATAAATAAAGCCAAGCAGGAGCCAACTGCCGCCCAACAACAGGGAATGCTTGTCGAGCTTGATGAAAAACAGGCCGATGAGCGCAGCGCCGATCAAAGGTAGAATCAGGTACAAAATCGTCCCTTTGAACGACCGCTGTTTCTCGCGGATGTAATAATGGGCAACGACCGCCAGATTGACGAAGAAAAAGGCAAACAGCGCTCCAAAATTAATAAACGACACAGCGGTCAGCAAATCGAGAAACAGCGCACTCAACGCGACTAGACCAATGATGGCAATATTGAAGACAGGGGTCCGATACTTGGGCGACAAATAGCCAAACACTTTTTTCGGCAGCACATTTTCCCTGCCCATCGCGTATAAAATGCGCGAGGCGCTCGTCCCGGACGCTACCGCCGACGCGAATCCGGCTGTCAAACCGACTGCGATCACGATGCCGGTGAACACTGTCCCGCCAATGTCCATCGCGATTTCCAGATAGGCGGAGTCGGGGTTTTGAAAAGACTGAAACTGCGGATAAATGAGTTGGGAAAAATAAGACCCGGCAATAAACAACAGTCCGCCGATCAGCGTGATCAAATAAATCGCTTTCGGCAAGCTTTTCGTCGCGTCTTTCGTCTCCTCCGACAACGTCGTCACCGCATCGAAGCCAAGGAAGCTGAAACAGAGCAGCGGAACGACGGACAACAGCGTCGGGATGCTGATTTGGGCATCGTAAAAAGGCACGGTCGAAAACAGCGTCCCTTCTCCTTTGCCACTCTGCAAGCCGTAGATCGCCAAAATGAAAAAGAGCAGAAAAACAAGCAGTTGCAGCAGAAGCATGTACGTGTTGAATTGCGCTGCCAGCTTGATGCCGAGAATGTTGACCGCCGTAATGATGGCGATAAAGGACACAATCCAGACGAACATCGGAATCGAAGGGAAAAAGGCCGACAGCGAGATGCCGATGAGCAAGGAACTGATCATCGGGCTGAACATGTAGTCGATAATGATCGTCCAGCCGACAATAAAACCGACGTGCGGACTAAGTGTCTTCTGGGTAAACGTGTAGGCCGCCCCCGCATTCGGGAACGCTTTGACCAGCTGCGCGTAGCTGTACGCGGTAAACAGCATGACAATCATGGCGATGGCGTAAGCCGTGGGCATCATTCCGTTCGTACTATGTACGGCGACACCATACGTCGAGAAAAACGTTTGCGGAGCCATAAAAGCAAGCCCGAAAAAGACGATGTGCCTAAGAGTTAGCGAGCGCTTCAGCGTTGGTGCAGACGGATGCTCCATTGATCAATCCCCCAGTTCTTTTGTTTAGCTACTCTCTTGTTCAAGAAGTTGTCCTCTGCATATTTTGTACCAAGTCAGATAATTTAGCAAATTCCGTTTATTTTACTGCCAGGTCTAATTCTGCTGCCGCCGAAATGTATGCAATGGTGCATCGGCTATCCATTTTTGCATACTTACTGACGAACGGGCGTAAGCATTTTCCGCGCTGTTTGGGAAGAAAGGTGGTGACATTTGCTTTTCCGGAAAAATATCGCGGCGTTTTTCGGACACAAAAAAGACTGCCAAGCCATTTGGCAGCCGCTGTCTTCTGTATTTTACTTGTGCACGTTTTGTATGAAACTATTGTCACTCGTTTTGTTTGTGCAGCTTTTGCTTGAAAAGCCATCCGGGCCTTTATTGATAGATCCGCTGAACCCTAAGGTGTATTTTTATGATGAAAAAGAGGCACACATTCAGAAGTTATTCTCACGAGTGAAAGGTAGGGGCGCACTTCATTTTCCAGAGAGGATGTTTTCTTAGATAACACGACACAGTCGATACGAGAAACGAATCACTTTGCTCTTTTCGTGACAATCCATTCTTGATTGTCCTCGTCCAATTTAAATTCAGCAAGAATTAGCTTTCCTTCTCCTTCTTCTTGCAAATATGCCATTTTTCCAAGTGTAAGATCCTCGTTAAGCAAGAGTACGGGTATTGTATCTCCTACTTGAATAATGGGATCCAAGATTTTTTCCTGAACATCAATAAATGACGTCGCTACTTTTTCAGAGTATTTTTCTTCTAACTGCTCTTCAATCAAATTGCTGTGCAGATACGAGACATAGGTCCACTCGTTCCCCTGAGCATCTTTTACTGTATCCAGTACGGGAAGCTCAGAAGCACTTCCTCCCTTGAACGTATTATTGTTCAATTGTACGCCCAGCTTCTCTAACGTCATGCTTTGATACTTTTGCGATGAATCAGTCAACTGCTGAACTTCTTTGTCAGCTAACACACTCTGGCCAACAACAGCCATGACAGCGAGCCCAACGCATACAGGTACTAATTTCTTCAGCATATGATTACCCCACCTTTATTTTTTCCAAACCTTGCCAGTCGTCTTGGATATATAGGAATTATCCAGCGTGTATGCCTTGTGAACTGTTTTCACTTCAGCTTCCTTTGTACCTGGCCCTGTATAGTACGATGTTTGTGCCCATGCACCTTCGCCGGAGGAATCTTTTTTAGTCTTATCGGTAATAAATGTTCCGTTTTTATAAAATTTGGAAGTTGTGCTTACGCCTTTTAAATCTGGCCCCTCGCCTTTTGTGTAACCGCTTAGAAACACATTTCCCGGTTCGGCTTTCTGGTCAACCGCGTATGAGTAGTAATCCTCAAACCCCCAAACATAGTCTGGTCTAGCAAAAGTAGTTCCGCCACCAACAACCAATCCGCTTGCAATTGTGAACAAAAAAACAAATCCACTTATTTTCCTCACAACAAAATCACCTCCGTAATAAGCAATATCATTACACAAATGAGCTAGATTGTCAAATATTGGTAATTCATTCACTTTTCTATCTCAAGCGAAATCACCCCACATATATAAGCGGGAAAATAGCTTCATCTATTGATCTGCACACCAAAACTGTGTACATAACCGTTTGTATCCTTGATTAGCCACAAGTTTTCCGAATCCCCAGTCGAACCGAGCGTTTTGTTGAGCGCAAGCGGTCACATCCCATTTCATGGAAAACGTCGAGCCGTTGTTCAATCGGGTAGGAGGCTACCCATT